>JBNMOT010000063.1:0-18627 GCA_051275515.1 Oleispira sp.
CTCCCTGTTCCCTCCAATGAACCATCACTGACACTGTTCGCAACTTCAGTATTCAAGAAGCTAATGCCTGAAGATTCAAAACCTGTGTTTAATAGATCCCAAGTGTTTGACCCAGAAACTGTATCAACGTCTTCTACTGTGTTTCCTTGAGCGTCAACAAAACCAATACCATAGTATGTAATACCGTTGGCACTGATGGCATTGGTAGATTCAATATTTAGTAGGTCTTGCCCACTGGTACCTTCAAGGCTGCGATTGGTAATGCCATCACTGTTCTCTTTATTGACCGAGTCTATGCCCGAGAAATCAATATCTTCAATCCGGGTCTCATTAGCACCCTGAACGGTCCAATTAGTTGCAGTATGTTGAACATCATCACTGCCGTTGCCCGCATTAACCGTACCAATACCATAGTAAGTAATACCCATGGCACTGACGGCATTCGTATCTTCTACGCCAAAAGCATCATCCCCTGCCGTACCGTTAAGGTTGCGATTAGTAATATTAGTACTGTTGAACTGGTTAATGCTTTCAACGTCGATAAACGCGATGCCTTCAATACTGGTCGCTTCCGTTCCTTGAATAGTCCAGTCCACTGAGTCGTATTGCACATCATCATCACCATCACCCGCAACGACTGTTGTAACTTTATTAAAGGTTGTGCCTTTTACGAGTACTGATTGGTTAGCAACAATTTGAAAATTATCATCTGAGTTCGATCCGTTTAAGGTACCATTACTTTCTGCATCAACATTTAAAAAATCTATAAAAGTCGCATTAGAAATCATGAATTCATTAATATTATTGGTAAGATCAAAAATATTATTATTTGTACTTGTGATCAGTTCCGTCGACAGGCCTGTACCTTGTACTAAACCATCATAAAGAATCGAATTACTTATATTTGAAATATCGAGAACATTACTTACAAAAATACTACCATTGCCAGATAAATTTAGACTGGATAATTGAATGTTTTCAGCCGTTATATCATTTATCAAATTAATATTATTACTGGCTATTAACTCTAAAATGCCACCTACTTGAATTAGTGCATTTACATTGATATCGCCGTTGGAAAATAATTCAAGAGTATTTATACTTCCACTTGCATCTATATCTGCTGCTACAGTAATTAAATCTGTGGCAGTTAATTTTACATTATTAGCTTCCAGTAGTGTAACAACAGTACTAGCTTTAATGGTTGCATTGACTGGTTCCGGCTCTGAAAATGTTACTTCGCCGCCACTAAAATCATTATCAGATTCGGCCACGTCATCAGCAACAATAGTAAGCGTTTCCGGATCCAGTAAAAGCTCACCCGAAAGACCCTTGTCAGCGCTGGTATCTACGGTGCCATCAAAGCTAAGAGTCTGCTTGCCTGAAACTTCTACAGTGCCGCCGTTACCCCTTTGACTTCCACCTTGCGCTTCAATATCACCATAGTATCGTGTGGTATTATCAGCCCAAACAATAATCTCACCACCGTCTCCGACAGCACCTGCGTTAGCGCTAATTTTAGAGCCTTCACCTACATACGTTGCTTCGGCATTTTTTACCTGGCTATCTTTGCCTTGGTAACTTCCACCAATTTGTATATTACCCCCGCCCGTCTCGCCATCCGCATTGACAATGGCACCACCGGTGAGACCTACTTGATCGCCTAGAATGTGTGCTTGCCCACCCAGACCAAAATCACTGCTAACATCGATGGTACCCGTGTGAATCACTTGATGACCATTAATGGCTACATGGCCACCTTCCGTGTGTACTGGAAGGTTACTGCTTGAGGAATTCGAGTGGTTTTCGGCATTCAATGTGCCACTGTTGTTGATATCACCGTTGGCATTTAATGTAATGCTTGGAGATTCTTTTAAAGCAGACAGATTAAAACCTGTGGCTTTAATCATTCCGGTATTGTTGATCGCGCGATCAAATAACTCGCTCGTAACTTTGGCCGAAATAGCAACACGGCCACCGGCGCTTAATTCACCATTGTTTTCAATCGCTTGCTCTAGACCCAATTCGTTATTAATAACGTCTTGATCAATTTTAACCCCAAGAAAACCTTGCTCATCAAAACTTAAAAAGGCTTGTTTTCCCGCCGCTAAATTAATATAGCCTAAGTCTGCCTGGATAACGCCGTTGTTAACGATCGATTCACCCAGCAACGTAACACCACCACTGGATGCATAAATGGCACCGTTGTTGATAATAACGCCTTGGCTATCATCCAAATCTTTAAACGCAAAATTACCGTTTAAGAAAGCTTTTTTAGCAATGGATAAACTACTAACGATTAGTCCCGCAGTATTAATTTCAGCACCAGAGCCAAAAATAAGTCCACGTGGGTTTATCAATATTACTTGCCCATTCGCGTTTATCTGGCCATTAATTCTACTGGCGTCGTATTGCAAAATATTATTCAGTGCAACTGAACTAGCGCCAGGCTGAGTAAAGTTAACCTTTTCATTTAAATTTACATTAAAGCTGTTCCAATCAATAATTAATTGATTGGTATTTTGCATAATACTGGTGGTATTGCCTTGCGAGCCTATAGAACCAGAACCATGTGTAATATTACCACCTTGAGGGCCAGCATAGCTGCTTGCAGCCAATAAGGCATTCGCCAACAAAATACTCATAAATAATGTTTTACGTGGTAATGCTTTAATACTCATAATCCCTTACCTTGAATAAGCCTTTATTGATTGCTTATTCATATATAATTTTTTCATCTAATTGGCATCAATAACCATACAACTAATATTGATGCATTCTTATATTAAAAACTGAGTGGCTATTTAGAATGTATAACGAACATTAACCAGCCACTTTCCATTATCGCCTTCGTCAGAAAACTGATAATCGTCTTCTGAGAACTGCTTATCCACAAAGGAGATACTGGTATCGATGGTTAAATTTCGACGCCAGTTGTATCTCAATATAGCCCCGTAGCCGCTGACTTCTGCATTGACTGGCACAGTACTTTCATATTCATTTAATCGGGCACCTGCTTTTTCGATAAATAAACCCACATCCAGCTTATGATTTGCCGAGAATTTTCCTTGGTCAATTAAATCGAAAAGGTCAGTTGTCCACTCTAAATGTCCGAATAAACCTGAATCACCGACAAAAACCGATGACGAAAATGCTTTTACTTTGTCAGGGCCACCAATACTAAATTGCTCGTAACTGGGTAACGCCTCCTCGCTGTAGCTACCCATCGCATAAAATGAAAGCCTGGATTTAAAGTAATGACTAAAGGAAAGTAAAGTACTGGTATTAAATGAAACGGTGAGCTTTTCAAAATCATCATCCACTCGTAATACATCAGCATCATTAACCGAACCGAAAAATCCTGAAATATCAAATAAAATGGCTGTTTTAAGCGAATTAATCAGGAAATCGAGATTCATATTCACACCGAAAATATTAGCTTTTTCAGTTCTTTTATCTTCGGTTCTTTTTGTTTCTAATATATAACGAGAGTCCACCAACGCAGATTTCTTATTGGCCATAAACTGCAACTCTAGATTAATATCTTTACTTGCCAACATATTTTGTAATAAAGAAAATCCAATATTTTCTGTCTTACCTTCTATTGAGATAGGAATACCACCGGCAAAATTTCGTAAGGCCGAATATATATTCTGATCGTATGAGAAACGAATGCGTGTACTAGGAAGTACAATTGGAAATTCATAGTTAAAGAAACCAAGTTGAGTTTTTTCAGGATTAAACGCGTGTAAATACCCTAGTGCTAGATTATCTCCGTATCCTAACGGGTTCCACCAAATAACAGAGGTCATCGCTCTGTTTTTTCCAGTGAGCTCGGTACCATAGTTGTCACCTGATAGAGAAACTGAGCCCCATTTCCTTTCGACATCAACAATAAGGTTTGTTTCTCCTGGGTTATCTCCTACTTCAAACAATCCTGATTTCACCGAAAGACCGGGAAGTAGACCCAACGTATAATAAGTATCTGAGATATCAGTAGTCACACCATGACCAATGTATGCTTCAAAAATATCGGCAATAATTTCATCGCTATAAGCAAAACCATGATCACTATTAATTTTGACCTTACCCAGCACACCGCTTTGTAGAGTGAGTTGAACAATACCATTGGCGTTTGAGAAATCTTGCTGGGGTACATAGACCGTAGACATGATAAAACCACGGCTGCGATAGAATGCTTTTAAGGTATCGGCAATCTCACCTAATCTAAAGAATGTAAGCCCTCTAGATCGGTAAACATCGGTTAGCTGCTGGATTAATATTCGATTCTGATCATCATTTAATACACCGCCGTTAGTGCGGTAATACAGCTGTGAAATAGATTCAGCCAGTGTCATCAGCTGCTCGCTCGAAAAACCCTCAATACCCATTGGGTTATAGTTAGTTTTTTCTTTCAGTTGGCTAGCAAGTAGCTCTTTAGCGTCTTCACTGTATTGTTCAATATTTTCATTATCAGGGGTATTCATTACAATTTCGTTAACCCACAGCATTTCTGCACGGGTTACTTTTGTATTAATTTTCTTGAAACAGTTATCTTCTTCGGAATCTGATACATCATTCGCCATCATCGTTAAATTAATGGATAACGCGGGCTTCCCTTTGATACGATACCATTGTGTTTTTACGGCACAATTTAACGCTGAAAGATAATACGCTTCTACTTCTTTTGATACATTTTCCATACTGCTAGCTAAAGATTCTAAGCTGGCTATTTCAGCACTCACATCAGATTTTTTATTTGCTAAGCTAATGTCATACGCTAAGTTAAATACCTTTGTTAACTGATACTGGGTCAGTGTTCCTCTTCGCTCTACATCCATTTCTGGAAATAATTTAGTCAGGTACGTTGCAAATTCTTTTAAGCCCTTAACTGAATGAGAAGCTGGTTGTAGATCATCTTGAAGCTCATTCATGATTAATGGAGCAATTTGATAAAACCCAAAACCCGATGCGTCAGTTTCTACAAGATTATCAACATAGATACTCCAGCCCTGAAAGCTTCCCACTTGAATGTGTTGATCTACATTATCAATTTCGACAGTATTGTTGATGCTGCTTTCCGAAGACCAGACTGATTGTGAACACAGCAACCACAACACACAGAATGTATATAATTTTTTCACGTCATACCCTACTTGGTCAATTCTACTTGTCTAATAACTCTGAAACCTGTTACGTCATTTTGCTCAAGACTGTAGTCCTGCAAAGCTAACGTATTACAGCTCTCCATGGGGGTAAGTTTCGATCCTCCTGCAGATCGATACTTATCACCGTCATGAACAATTTCTTGTGCGTTACCGACATGACCAATTAATCCCCAACCATTGGCTTGACCAATATCAATGGGTAATAAACGAGTACCTTTAACCAAACCACGTGAATCTAACTGACAATTTCTATTAATATCCAATGCTTTATTTCTTGCTTTAGCGGCGTATAACCATTCTTCATAGTTGGGTAAACGATAACTAAAACCCGTTTCTTTACTCAACCACTGCAAATAGCTATCTATCTGCTTTAATGAGTAATCCGTGGCAGGTAATTGAGAGTTTTTCTCTTCTGGCACTGCACATTTATTTGTAGCTTTGCAAAAGACTGCCATCTGACCCTGAGTAACCTCATACTTACCCAACGAATAAATGCCTAATTTATCACCTTGAACAACAACCAACTCAGGTCCTCGAACGGCTAAATCATTAATAAGACGATCAGTACAAGTATAACGACGTCCCATTCCTGCAAAAGCTGGAGAACAAGAGTCGAATGGTCGTATATCAACTTTGTTAAGTTCTGAAACGTAACTTGGGAATAGTTTTTTGGCGGTTAATAAAATAGCTTCACCGGCATTTGGATCAGTTTCTCCAAATAAACGAATGCACTGTCCTAAATTATTAATATGATTAAAATTACCCTGCGACACCTCACTAGGAATTGAGCGATAGCTTCTTGTCAATCTAGTGAGTGTTTTTTGAAGGGCCTTCATATCATAAGTAAAACTGCTGCTTACGACTGACAACTGCTCAGAGCACGAATTAATCTGACGTGTAATCGCTTCATTTTTTATCGT
Organism: Oleispira sp.; assembly: GCA_051275515.1. Classification (GTDB taxonomy): domain Bacteria; phylum Pseudomonadota; class Gammaproteobacteria; order Pseudomonadales; family Oceanobacteraceae; genus Oleispira. The sequence continues at coordinate 6,089 of JBNMOT010000063.1, forward strand.
ATAAGAATTTAAACTGGCCTGCCTAATAACCTCTTGATCCTCTGTCTTTTGCGCTTGCCACTTTTGAGTCAACAGACTTTGAGTCGATGAAATCTGATTATTATCTTTATCATATTGTCGAGCTAGACCAATCATCTTTTGTGCAGATGAGAAGTCTTCTATGTAGACCTTATCTCGAGCCTGAGAAAGATAAACATTAGATACTTTTTGATAATAACTTTGCAACCAGTTTTCAACAGCAATCTTGTCACTGTCAAACATAGCTTCTGCTTCTTTAATGATCGGTTGCAAGTACTCTTCAAGATTTTTATTAGCAAAATCATCAAACCAGTTGGTTGCTTGATAAACACTTCCCAAAGATGAAATGTTTCGGCTAACCGAAAGTTGCCACTCTAAACTATCAGAAGAAGAGGATACGAAGGCATGATCATCGAGTCTCTTTTTTAAACGTGCCGCATTTTTCTCATACACTCCTATTTGAAGGTCGAGCTCATACTTAGCTTTTTTTATGATTCTATTTTTAGTTCTATCTTGAGCGATTCTTTGATTCTCAAGCTCAATTGCTTTTTGTGATGCTAATTGCTCTTCTTGTATTCGTTGTTGCTCTTTAATTAATGCTTGCTCTTTAATTAAAATCTCTTGCTGTTGCTGGTAATACAGTACGCCACTGCCACAAAGTGCGAGCACTAAGGTTATCAACACAAATTTCGCAGTACGCCCTAATTTATTTCTCTCAGGTAAAAAATCATTAAGAAAAGCATCGACTGTTTGGTAGCGATCTTTACGCTCAATCGCGATAGATTTCTGAAGTGCTTTTACTTGCCTACGCTTTTAACCCTCCACTGCGGGCAGCTTTACCTGCTTCGGAGACACTTTGTTTGCAGGTATTTTACCGTAAGGGTGTCTACCCGTTAGTACTTCATAAGCAACACAACCTAACGCATAGACATCATCACTTTTACAGGCATCTTGTCCGTTATGCATTTCTTTACTGGCATAAGCTGGCGTTAGAGCATTTAAAGTGGAAGCATCAAACATCGTATGATCGCGATTACCGGCGTCAACATCTCCTACAGAAACCGATCCAGTACCCATCTCAGATACAGCACGAGCGATACCAAAGTCAAATACTTTAGCAACCTTGTTTGAAGTATAAAAAATATTACCCGGCTTAAAGTCTGAGTGAACAATGTTATGTTTATGTGCTTCTGCTAGAGCGCCGCCTACTTGACGAATAATATTTAACGCGTCTTCTTTTTTTAAACCTTTTTTATTACGTTTAATAATATGGTTTAAATCTTCACCTCTTAATAGCTCCATGGTCATAAAGACCGTTTCACCATCACGGTCAAAATCGTATACCCGTACAATATTGGGGTGAGCAAGCTTTTGGCTTTTTTGAGCTTCGCGTTGCAAAGCTATAAACGCTGAAGGATGGTCTTTAAACGCGTCGTTTAATAATTTAACCGCGACCCAAGGATTTTTATCTTGAGCTTCGACTTTTCGTAAGTCTTTCGCTCGATAAACAGTCCCCATTCCTCCCACCCCTAATTTAGAGGCGAGTAAAAATCGTTGATTAATAATCTTTAATCGGCGATTTTTGCTTTTGAGTCCTTGTACTTCTTGATTGGTTCTAAAAATTGCGTCCGTTAAAGAAGCACCTGATGTAGAGCTAGTAAGGTCAGTTTTAGATACCGGAGTATTTGGTTCTATTTGGGTTGCGTCACTGGTAATAGGAAGGCTGACAGATCGTGTACGAACACGAGTTCGATCACTGTCTATAGGCTGTTTTTGATTAAGTTTGTTGTCAACAATAGGGATGCGTCTTTTGCCTTGGGCAAGCTGAGTCGCGTCCTCTAGTTCAAAGCTACTGAGTGTTTTTTTCTCAGAGCCTTTGTTAACGACCGTACCCTTCACTACTCGGTTTTCGCCATTATTTACTTTATTTTTTACATCTTCCGACACGTCAAAATTCCTTATTTGAGCGGCCCAATACTTTAGCATTACTTATGATTAATATTTCTTCATACGTAAAAATTATGCCGTGACAATAACAGATAATGATTTGTAAATGTATTAAAAATAATTTATTCAATAATTTTGTGTAGTACATCACTTAATAAAACACAAAAAAAAATGCAAACATTTTTTTTAATGTTACTATCCAATATCTCATGCGTAATTACTAATAAACTATATTTTATTGTGAAATGGATTTCATGAAGTTAATTTTTAAAATTATAAATAACCCTTCCTGTGGCACGCCCTCGGAAAAGCAAAAAGTCTTTGACTCCAATTTTTCTACTATTGGACGCAGCGCAAGCTCAGACTGGGTATTGCCTGACCCTGATCGTTTCATTTCCTCAAAGCACGCTGAGATAATTCTTCGTGACAATCAGTTTTTTTTAAAAGACATCAGTTCCAACGGTACAATTAATGGCCTAACGGATGAAGCTATCGGCAACAATCAAGAATTACTGATTAGTGATGGTCATACTTTTTTAGTAGGTGAGTACCTAATACAAGCAGAGATTGAAGGTGTTTCAGACCACGGGTTGCATCAACCGACTCAGTCAATCGCCAGTGATAACGCTGACTGGAACAATCAAATGGATGATTTCTGGGGTAATAGCTCAGATCCATTAGATTTATTGGCTCCTAATAGAGCAAGCACGGCGGTTAGTGCTACCGCTGAAAATATCCCATCTTTAGCCAATAGTTTAGAACGCACCCCTGCTTTTAAACAAGCGATGAGCTTTACTAACACGTCAGAAGCTGAGGCTGAACGACCGCCTGCCACTCAACCCATGGCCAGCTCGGGCATTCCTGAAAACTGGGACAATACGAGCTTTTCATTTCCGGAGCCTCTTCCAGAAAACATGGGCAGTACGCAATCTTTTGCGAGCATAAATGACATTGCCAATGATGATGACTTCTTTACAGGGTTAGCCGAAGACGGTTTCTTTAATAAAGAGCTACCCCAAGCTCCAAGTCCAAGCCCAAGCCCAAGTCCAAGTCCAAACCCAGTTAAACTTGAACGTCCGGCCACTACTCGTCCACGTAAAAGACAGCAAAAAGAAAATAATATCAGTGCCGCTCAAAAATCTAATGAAAGTTTATTAGAAACGGCGCGCTTAGCATTTGTTCAGCAAGGGTTTGATAAAGAATTGTTAACAGAAGACGTTGCTGCTCAGTGGCTTTCTCTTATGCCAACTGTTATGCAAAGCACGATTGAATTACTGCAAGCTAGAGCGGCAATTAAAAATGAATTTAGAGTCAGTAAGACGTTATTAACCACCGCTGAGAATAATCCGTTGAAGTTCTCTACCAATGCGGAAGATGCTATTAATTCTTTATTTCACCAAAAACGTCCCGGTTTTTTAAACAGTGATCTTGCTTTCAAACAAGCCTTTAAAGATATTAATCTACATCAAACTGCTCTGCTGCACGGAGTACGCGTTGCAATGATGGATCTTTTAAAACAGTTTGATGCTGATTCTTTAGAAGAAAGCTTTACAAGATCAAATCAAAACAAGGGTCTTTTGGATAAATTCAGCTCAACAAAAACGTCTCAAGCCAAACTTTGGCAGCAATACAAAGAACTCTACAAAAGCGAATATAAGGTTGATTCTGATGATGGCTTCCAGCGTATTTTCGGTGAGACTTTTGCTCAAGCCTATGATGAATTTAGCACTCATGATTAAGTCGGATTAACAGCAATGAAATACTATAAAAATTTAATACTCTTATTACTGGTACTGGTTTCATCGTGTATTGGTTGCACTACCATAAAAAAAGAAGGGGTTGATGCACACTTTGAGATCATCACTTCTGATTACATAAATCCAGACCATCAAAAAGAAAGTAGACCGTTAAACATCTCACTTTTTTATCTAACGGATACTGAAAAATTTTTACAGGCTGATTACTTTGATTTGTTCCAATCAGAGATAGACTCTTTAGCCGGGAGCCTAATACAGCAGTCAAACGTACTGGTACTGCCGAATAATCGGAAGTTATACAGTGAAGAAATTCCAGAAAATGTGCGTGCTATTGGTGTGATCTATCAGTTCAGAAAACTGGATAAATCACAGTGGCGCTCAGTAATAGACACACCTGAAACATGCTTTTTAGGCTTTAACTGTAAGTCTATTTTACACGGCTCAAAAGTATTCATCTCTATCGATGAATTGAATACTAAAATAACATTAGTTGATTAAATTATGTCTAGAGAAAATAAAGTACTGTGGACCGAAGGGTTATTTATAAAGCCTGCTCACTTTCAGCAAAATGATCGCTATTTTGAATCGTATATCAATAAAGTGAGACAGCTTAGCGGTCCTTATGGCTGGGGATTTGAAGAGTTAACGCTTGATAGCCAACTATTAGATCAAGGCAAAATCGCCATAAGAAGTGCATCTGGCATCATGCCTGATGGCACACCGTTCAATATTCCTGAAGAAGATCCTGCGCCCGCCCCTATCGACTTGAAGGAAGGTGTCATTAATCAACAGGTTTACCTGTGTTTGCCAATACGCTCTTCAGAAGTTGAGGTATTTTATCCCGACTCAGAGAAAGGCCTGCAGCGGTATAACTCTAAAACGCTAGACGCAAACGATAGCTCTTCTAATCGTCCTAGCAGCACCACGCTTATGATCGGTGGCCTGCGCTTCAATATAATGCAAGAAAATGATACTCGCTCTCAATACAGCTGTTTATCAATTGCAAAAGTACTTGAGTGCTCTAAAGATAAACAGATCAGCTTTGATAATAGCTTTATTCCTCCACTCATTAATTGCCGAGCCAGTGATAATTTATCTGACTTGTTAACGTTAACAAAAGACCTGTTAAACCAGCGTGCGCTTGATTTAAGTGGAAGAATTTCTGCCAGTGCATCCGGCACCGGTGGCGTGGCTGAGGTAGAAGATTTTTTAAGCTTGCAGTTGGTTAACCGTTTTACACCGCTAATGAAACATTTAATCGGCTTGCCAAGATTACACCCAGAGCATGCGTATCAACATATGATTATGCTGGTAGGAGAATTGGCCTCATTCTCCGAAAAGCGAATCATGCCCGATCTTGATGGCTATCGTCATGACAACATTGCAGATACTTTTTCACCTCTTGCTCATGTTATTAAAGACAGTTTGTCGTCATTGTCGACCAAAGCTCGCGCGTTTAATATTCCGTTAAAAGAACCCAAATACGGTATTTATCGCGCCATTTTGACTGATCCTCAACTGATTCAAAGTTCAACATTTGTATTAACCGTTAAAGCCGATATTCCTAGTGAAGAATTACAGCGTAACTTCCCTAACTTGGTCAAAATCAGTTCTATTGAAAAGATCCGTGAATTAATAATGGTGAGTTTGCCCGGTGTCAGCATAAAGCTGCTTCCTTATATGCCACGTGAGCTGCCTTATCATGATGGATTTATCCCCTTTGAAATGGATAGAAACTGCGAAGCGTGGCAAGACTTAAAAAATAGCAGTGGCATGGCCATTCACATTGGCGATCAAGTGCCAGGCCTTAAACTACAGCTCTGGGCAATTCAAAGGTAAAGTATTATGAGCCAGGATGATCGTTTTTTTCAGGACACCAATGCGGCTGACGATGATAGTGACCGTACGGTCTTTATTTCGCGCCCAGCCAGTAATCGTCAACGCAATCGTGCCAGCTCACCGCCGCCAGCACAGCCTGCGTTTAATCAACCGCAAGCCTCGCCCCCGCCCATACAGCAATCCCAATCAATGCCTGAAGTCTCATTGCATTCCGATCTAAACGTGATCGTGTCAGCGGCAACACCCCTGCTGACTCTCGGTATTAACGTTCGCTCTATGAGCCATCATCCCGATCCTAAAGCGCTGTATCAGCAAATTGCAGAAAGTCTAAAAACGATCGATTTGCAGCTAAAAAACCAAGGGCTACCCAAAGAATCGATTATCACCGCACGCTACATAGTGTGTGCTTATCTAGATGAAATGGTGATGTCGACGCCTTGGGGTGGGCAAAGTTTATGGGCTACACGAAATTTATTGATGACCTTCCATAAAAACAATCAAGGGGGCGCTCAGTTTTTTGAAATAATTAAACTGCTGACTCAAAGCCCTGCGATGAATCTCGATTTAATCGAGTTATGCTACTTGATTTTAGACCTAGGTTTTCAAGGGCGTTATCGTATTAGCGATACCGGCTCTATTGAAATAGCCAGTATTCAGGATAACTTATACCAAATCATCACAACCTACCGCCCGGCACCGGTTAAGCAACTGTCTAACCATTGGCGTGGCGCGGTAAATGACCAGCAAAAAAACCTATCAGGAAATTCACGCCTACTGATAACGGCAGGTATCTCTCTTTTAATCTCAGTATTAGTCTTTACTGTTTTGTTAATACTGCTTAGCCAAGAATCTGATCCAGTAGCGATCAAAGCCGCGTCGGTTGCGGCCAATTTACAGCCGATAGTAAGAAACAATCGACCGATCCAGCGTACGACACACTTAAGTTATATTCGTAATCAGCTACAACATGACATTACTCAAAACAACGTGTCGATAGACGATATTTCGGGCGGTATTCGTATTATTGTTTTTGGTTCAAATTTGTTTAAACCATCATCAGCCAAGCTCACACAACAAAAAGAGATAACCATTGCCAATATCATATCGGGTTTAAAAAATACGCCTGGATTTATTCAAATAACGGGACATACCGATGATATTCCAATTAGAACATTACAATTCCCTTCTAACTGGGAGTTATCAAGTAAGCGCGCGGATGAAATTGTAAGACTGCTGCAAACACATATGCCCGATAGAGAAATTGTGGGCGAAGGTGTTGCTGATTCAGCCCCCATCGTGCCCAATAATTCGACAGAAAATAGAGCCATCAACCGTCGAATCGAAATCAACTTATACACGATATGAATATAATGAATAAATTAAAGTATTTTTTTAGCAGTCCCTGGACGATCGGCATCTTTTTATTAATCATCTTTGCCATCTTTGTGTTCTTAATAGGTCCACTGATTAGTATTGGTGAATGGACGCCTTTAGCGGATTCTATGAATCAGTGGTTAACAATTTTTGTGGTTGCCCTATTTTGGTTAATCAAACGTCTCATCTCTATTATTGTCTCTAATAAAAAAGAACAAGGTATGGTTGACGAGATTGTCGAAGATCATTCTGGCGATGATATTAACCAAGAAGAATTAAGAGTTTTACAAAGCCGATTTTCTGAAGCAATGGCCCTATTGAATAAAGGAACAGGTTTTTTTAAGAAAAAACTTAATCTCTATTCTTTACCTTGGTACATTATCATTGGTCCACCGGGCAGTGGAAAAACAACGGCGCTGATTAATTCTGGACTGAAGTTCCCTCTCACAGAAAGTACCGGCAAGCAGTCTATTGAAGGGGTTGGTGGCACCCGTAACTGCGATTGGTGGTTTACCGATCAAGCCGTTATGATTGATACCGCTGGCCGTTACGTCACTCAAGATAGCAACCAAGATACCGATAGCAGTGGCTGGTTAAATTTCTTATCCTTGTTAAAGAAATACCGTAAACGCCAACCGGTTAACGGGGCTTTTGTCACAATCAGTGCCAGTGATTTATTATTACAAACACCGCATCAGCGTAAACAGCATACTGCGGCGATAAAAATGAGAATTCAAGAGCTACACACACAGCTTGGTATAAACTTTCCAATTTACGTCATGATTACTAAATCTGACTTAATCAGCGGCTTTAGCGAATTCTTTTCAAACCTTGATCAAGATGACCGTAAGCAGGTTTGGGGAACAACGTTTCTACTCGACGATCAAAATCACCCTTGCCATGCTTTTGAAGAAGAGTTTGATTCTTTGGTGCGTCGCCTTCAAGAGCAGTCTCTTGGGCGTATTAATACTGAGAAATCGATTGAGCGCCGAGCGGCGATTATTGGCTTTCCGAAACAGCTGCAATTATTAAAGTCAGAACTTCATGAATTTTTGTCTGATATCTTTGAAAATACCCAGTATGAAAAAGATGCCATGCTACGGGGTGTTTACTTTACCAGTGGTACTCAAGAAGGAATGCCCATTGATCGTCTAGTCAATCAGCTAGCCTATAACCAACAGCAAAGTGCCAATCAATCGTCCGGAAAAAGTTACTTTATTTCTGACTTACTTATTAAAGTCGCCTTCGCAGAATCCAGCTTGGCGGGTATTGATCTTAAACTAGAGAAAAGACTGAGCTGGTTACGTCGCTTTTCAGGTGCAGGGATAGCCACTCTAGCTTTTGTTTTATCATTAACCTGGGCTGGCGGCTTTCTTTATAGCCAAGAATATATCAGTGATGTTGAAAACAATATCGATCAATCTATTCTTCAAGCTCAAAAGATCTCTCGCTACGAAAGCTCTCCCATTAGCACACTGCCTTTGCTAAACATGTTAAAAATAGCAGCCTTTCCAATTGATCAACAACAACAAGAAGATGTGCGACAAGAAGAAGCTCAAATATTCACAGCGCCTTGGTACAATCGCTTTGGCTTATCGCAACAAGAAAAATTAGCTCAGCAAACTAACAATGCCTATGTTAAAACATTAAAAACCGCTTTTTATTCTCGCTTAATATTAGAGTTAGAAACTATTTTGACCAAAGGCCAACTGCCACTCTCACTTAAGTACATAACGTTAAGAACCTACTTAATGCTAGGCTCAGAAAAACATTATCAATCTGATGAGGTCATCGCCTTTTTTAACGAAGTTTGGCTGAAATCTCAAAGTGCCAGTCTCACTCAGCAGCAGCAAATACAGCTGTCTGAACATATCAATACCTTATTTGCTAAGCGACCATTGCCCATGCCACTGGCATTAGATGCACGACTTATTAATGAAACCCGCGCCAGCTTGCAATCGATAAGTTTCGATGAACAAATCTATGCCCGTATCAAGCAGAGAAACTTTGGCCAAAATAACAGTGCACTCAGTGTAAAAGGATTCTCTATCTTTCGGGGTGCAGGTAAATCATTATCTGAACTCGTATTCATTCGTAAAAGTGGTCAATCTTTATCCGAGGGTTTATCGCCTTTATACACAAAGCCTATCTATAAATTCTTAATTGCAGGTGGCATTAACGAAGTGGCTGATAGCGTATTAGGTGAAGCGTGGGTGTATGGCGAAGATCATCCCGCGATTCAACACATGGATCGAGACGCCATTGTTGAACAAGTTAAATCTCGTTACTTATATGACTACCGCAAGCAGTACCGCGATCTCTTAGCCGATTTGGATATCATGCCGTTTACTTCTTTTGAAGAAGCACGTCGAGTACTCGATGTTATAACCTCGCCAGCATCGCCTTTTGTCATGCTAATGCAATCGATCACGGATCAAACGCAACTGACGAAGCCCAATGCATTGCTTAAAAAAGCCGGTGAAAATGGTGCGTTACAACAAGCCCAACAAACATTGACTAAGTTACTCGGCAACGCTTCTGTAGACGCTATTGGTAACCTATCATCGCTGCGAAAAGACATCGTGACCGAAGAGTTCTCTGACATTCATGCGCTTGTTGATGCGGATGACGGTGAGCAAGCGGGCAATGCAGTGCTACTCGCCAATTTGGAAGAACTAAAAAAGATAATTACTGCTATTTCATTCGAAAATATTGCAGGGGCCGTTCCTCCTGCTTTAGCGGATAAGGTCAGTACCGTTGCGACCAAGATAAATTACATCAGTGAAAATCAACCCGATATATTCGTGAAACCAGTACTGCAAAGTATTGTTTCTCGTAGTCTATCGTTATCACAAAGTGGCGTAATCACTCATCTTAATCAGATGTGGAAGGATGAAATGTTGAGCTTTTGTAAGGCCGCCATTGAACATCGCTATCCGCTTAAGCACTCTTCAAGAAATGACGTTCACCTTGAAGATTTCTCTCGTTTCTTTGGCTACACCGGCATGATGGATACGTTTTTTAATACTCACTTAAGACAGTACATCGATATTTCAAAATCGCCTTGGCAAGTTCGTTCTTCTAAAATGACACCGATTGTTATTTCAGCGGCGGCACTCAAAACGTTTGAAACCGCCGATAAAATTAAACGAGCTTACTTTCCTTATGGCAGTGCTGAAGCCGGTATTGATTTCTCGTTACGCCCAAACAGTATGAGCGCAGCCATTAGTAACACTAATTTCAATATTAATGGTCAAAAAGAACAGTATTCTCATGGCCCTTTACTGACTAAAAGAATGACGTGGCCAGGACCACAAGCCGAGTTTGGCGTAAGAATTAATACTCAGCATACCGATGGCACCAGCAGTAATATGGTTGAAACAGGCGTATGGGCATGGATGAAGGTATTGCATAAAGTGTCTCTTTCAACCACATCAAAACCTGAAAAGTATACTTTAAAATTAAACAGCAATGGTTATGAAGTACGTTATGACCTTATTGCAAGCACCAGTAATAATCCCTTTACATTTTCAAAGAATCTTAAATTTAGCTGCCCCACTAGAATCTAACGATCCTATTAACGTTCAATTTAATACGCAATATAAACCAAAAAGATAACGGAATAGATATGAGTAATTTAGGATTTTTTGGCAAGATTCCTTTGACCGGTGATTTCATACACCGTCGAATGAGCAGCGTCTTTATGAATCGCTGGGATGAGTGGCTAAAGATCAACATTCTTCATAGCCAAAAACAATTGGGTGAACGCTGGCTGCCTATTTATAGTCAGAGTCCTATGTGGCGGTTTTGTATTGCCCCTGGGGTTATCGATGACAAAGCCTATCTAGGCATTATGATTCCAAGTGTTGACTCTGTGGGTCGATACTTTCCGTTAACAGTTGCCCAAGCCGTCGACCCGAAAGCCATTCCTTTTATGTTGTCGGATACGGCTAACCAATGGTTTCAAAATATTGAAGATTTACTGCTTGATTTATTAGAAGGTTACGAACCTAATCTGCAAATCTTTGATGCAAAAATAACCGCACTGCAGCCTAAATGGATCGAGGCCATTGCCAATATTCCTGCAGGTCAAGTCACCATGGATAAAGCGTTTAACTTACGCTTAGAAGTGAATTCAGCGAATACCATTAACCACAGTGTATCGTCCTTTATGCTACACAACTTGGTTGAATCTAAAAAAGGCTTCACTTTTTGGTGGAACGAAGGCTCTGAAGCTTACCCGCCCAGTATTCTATTTTCAGATAAGTTACCCGCAACTGATCAATTCTGCGGCCTGCTTGATGGCAGCTGGCAAGAACATCAATGGATATCGTTGCCTTTATCAAGTCCCGAGTTAAAAAAGAGTGGCCGCCTCGAAAAACATGATGATAAATCCTTAACTGACATTGTAAAACATGATTTAGTGAAAGCGGCTCAACATGCTTTGTTGGTTAATGAATTAAATAAGCAACAGACACCACTAGAGCCCTTAAATGCTCTCGCGAATATTGATGTTAATCTGCATGAAATCAGTATTGACCTAGATGACATCACCGTCTCTCCATTAATAACACCGGCCTATCGCCGCCCACAAACATTTAAAGCCATACCCGAATCCTTTGGTTTCACCGACCCCGGTAATAGCCGCAAAGAAAATGAAGATGCACTCTTACTAAAACCTTCTGCTGGTCTATGGTTAGTTGCCGATGGAATGGGCGGTCATAGTCATGGATCTTACGCCAGCCAATTGGTCGTTAACCGCATTGCGGCTACCGATATATCTGGCAACCTCGAACAAGCGCTGAATAAAATTCATATTGCGCTGCAAGACGTAAATTCTCACTTAATTGATTATGCCAAGCAAAATGATCAGCAAGCCTGCGGCAGTACCGTCATTGGCATGATGATGTGCAATCAAACCTGCGTCTTCTTTTGGGCTGGCGACAGTCGTTTATATTTAGTGCGTAACCAAAAAATCAGCCGATTAAGTAAAGACCACAGTGTTGAGCAAGAACAAATAGATCAAGGTTTGATCGAACAAGATGATCCTAACTTTATCGGTAAAAATCTAATCACCCGCGCAGTTGGAGGTGATCATCATTTAGAGCTAGAAATCAGTTATCACCAACCTCAGCCAGGGGATCAATTTTTATTATGTTCAGACGGTGTTTATAACGAAATATCAGATATTGAAATAGAAACAATCATCAATATGCCCAACAGCGCAAAAGAACGTTGCTTAACCATGAATGAAGAAATCATCAGTCGAGCGGCACGCGATAACTTCACGGGCATTATTATTGAAGTCTAAATCAAGTACGGTAATAAGAATTCAGTTAAATTAAAATTCAATAAATTATTATACAAACATGCATACATTTAAAGGAACTAAATAAATGGCAACGATTCAACGCACCGCTCTCTTTGGTAAATTAAACCCCGTTATTTTTAAAGCCGCTGAGAGTGCCAGTGTATTTTGTAAACTTAGAAACAATCCAACCATCGAAATGGCTCATTGGATTCATCAAATTTTACAACTTGAAAATACCGACTTACGAAAAATTTTAGCGTACTTTGATATTAACAATTCCAAGCTAGCGGAAG
>JBNMOT010000064.1:0-17927 GCA_051275515.1 Oleispira sp.
AAAAATAACGCCCAGCTCAACTGCTTAGCAAGCTGGCACGTCTTTTTACGCAGCAAAAAGCGTGACAGTTTGCAGCTGCTTGTTAGGCATTATGCAGCCTTATATGATTCTGTTATACAGGAGTTCTCTAACAAGTTTTTGAATGTATTCATAAGCCCTAATACTTCATCAACCATATCTATAAAATCATCAATTTCAACCCCAACAGCTTCACCATGCGCAACATAATTCCTTCGACCTACAAGCATTAGATCAATCAATTTCTCTTTAGGTTCATAAAAACCATAATCTAGCCCCAAGCACCACATTATTTCTTTTAACACATTAGTAGATAAATTTGATTGAGTTTCTACGACATTTTTTGTTGGTATTTTTGCGCGAGTGGTCTGGTTATTAATGATATATCTTGTGACTTCATCAAAGGCCGAATACTTATTTGATTCACTAGCTTTATCTATTTTCCCTCTTACGAGTAAAGTAATAAAATTGCTTCTAAGTTCTGATACATTATGCCTCTGAGCTGCGACATACTCTAAGAAATATGTGCCTGATTTCTTTACGAAACCCTCCCAGTGAGCATACAGCAATGCTATTCCTGCACGACATAACACTCTCTTCCTAATTTCCGAAGTGGAAGGTTCTTGAATAAGATTTTTCAGTTCAGAGATTTCTCTCAACCTCCAGACATGATCCTGCCCAATCTTATCAATGAGTTCCTCTTTGGTTCTAATTGTTGCCATCGAAAACCTCGCGTCCAAATGGCAATATTCTTGGAAGTCTACGCGTAGCAGTTATGCCTGACCCTGACCAGTCTGTATACCGTTTATCACTCCATATACTAGCGGCCTTGTCTCTGATATCCACTACGGGATTTACATTTTTTAGATTGTACCCAACGCCGTATGCGACTACTTCATATTGCGACAATAAAAAACCACCAGAGAATTTCTGTTTGCCAATGTTATACCTTTTAAATGACTCATCGGAAAGGTCACTACTAAGCAGATCGAATGTTTGCTTAAATAGAGTCTCCCAATTGGCTTTTTCAAAGCCATCATCAGATGCAATCCTCCTCATTTTCTCAGTAATAAATATTCCCACATCACCGAGCTGATCAAGCTCTTCTTTATCAATATCTGAAAATATTAAAAATCGAAGTGCAAGTTCCAAGTCATAAGACTCTTTAAGTGGCCGTTCACTTAAAGCTATACATTCCTGAAATGGCTGATAGGCAGCAAGTAATTGAAGCCAGTTATAAAACTCTTTGTTAATCATTACCAAAATACAATTTCGAACTTCTTGCGGACTTAGATCTGAACCACCTGTATTTAGTCGTTGAAACAAATCGTATTTTGCCGTCTCGTCACTTTCTTTAAGAACTATACTCACATTAATTTTTGAACGTTTAATAATCAATCTTAATTCTTGGCTAAAAGAGTTATCATCGTTATCTGGGTTATTCCACTTCTTTCCTTCAAGGCTTGGTAAGTACTTTGTTCCGGAAAGAGTTAAGGGCTCTACATTATTAGAATTTTCGTCTTTCAATACTCCCATGAACTGATAAATAGTCGATAACCTTTGCAGCCCATCAACTACATCCCATATTCCATCTTTACGCTGACTCACAAATACTGGAGGAATTGGAATGCCTAACAATATAGATTCTATGAGGTTAGTTTTTTGTGTATCACTCCAGCGATAGAAGCGTTGAAATTCGGGATGAATATCAATCTCCTTACTTTCGTAAATTGATCCCCATTCACTAATAGACATAGCATAACCGTCAGTTCTAATTTCTTTTCTTTTCTCATTAACTTCGTCAATAAGTGACATATTTTTTCCATTTATTCTTTATTTACGTGGGCAAGTTAATTATTGCGACCATGTGGTGAGTTACTTCTAATGCTAATTACATTCCCTGCCTAACGCCCTCATTTACGGACGGAGTGGGATGGAGGCTTTTGTGCGTTTTTTTGCACAAAAGGTGACAACTCACAGAGTTCCGCAAGATGGCCTTGTTAAGTTTCATCTTGCACCCGAATCAGCGGCAATTTATCGATAATTCTAGGCTCTATTTCCATTCGCATCTCAAATACCTTCTCTTGAAGTTCATAGGCCATTTTTGATAGGGTATCCATTACATCTGGCAATAGATGCGATGCATAAGGGCTAGCGTTCATCGGCACTAAAATTTTGCGATGGCCAAGATCAAGAGCTTGAGGGATAGCATTGTTCGCGTCGGCATCAGAATGTGCCATCATGGTATCCCTGTCATTTAGAACTTGATGATGAATTTTCATTTTTTTTTCATCAAACTGGCAAAGAAAATCTTCGGGTAAGGTTTTTAATGCCAATTCTCCTCTACTCACCTTGAACGGTCGTGAGTAAGCAATGATAACTGCCAAGTTCAATGCGTGTACCAAGGTACGATTTTCAGGATATTTTTCATAGTAATCATTTTCTACAAGCTCAGATGCTACTTCATGTGCCTGTTTAAAATCGTTGTAAGATAAGAGCAGCCGGTTAAATAACCTAAACTCCGCCTCGTCGACATCGATTTCAATATATTCGGTCATTTGATTATCAGATAATGGAAATATAACAGTGAGTTATGCGACACGATGTCACATAAACACTTATATCTAGGAGGGGCGAACGAAGAGAGAATTTTTATTGAAATCATGCACCTATCCCTGTTAGTGATTTTGATAACAGTATAACCACCGGTCGCACTTGTCAATTTTATCAATATTATTAAACAGGCATGCATTTAACTCAGAAGTATTTCTTATATTTATCAATGAGTTAATGATTAAGGCTAAAAAATGATATGCGAGCAGAGGCTTTTATCGAAAGGCGCTCTATTACGAAAAGCGCTCTATTATGAAAGGCGCTGTTTAAAGTCTTGATAACCAAACTGCTTCACAATCGTCACTTCATCGGTCTCTGAATTCCACAGTGCCAATGACGGTAAACCAATGCCATTGAAGGTCGAAGTTTTTACCATTGTATAATGGCTCATGTCGTCGAACATTAAGCGCTGGCCAATTTCTAATGGCTGATTAAAGCTGTAATCACCCATCACATCGCCGGCTAAACACGTTTGGCCGCCTAGGCGATAGCTGTGTTTTTTCTCGCCCTGCTCACCCGCACTCTCTTTTGCAGTAATATCAAAAATCTCGGCGCGATACGGCATTTCTAGGGTATCTGGCATGTGGCACGTTGCGCTGGTATCCAGTATGGCGAGGTCCATTTGGTTATACCCTAAATCCAATACTTCACTCACCAAGACTCCAGTATGAATCGCAATCGCTTCACCGGGTTCTAAATAGACTTGTACGTCGTATTTTTCTTGGAACGCTTTTACTCGGGCAATTAATTTATCCACGTCATAATCTGGGTGCGTTATATGGTGGCCACCGCCAAAATTCACCCAGTGCATTTTATGCAGGTATTCACCAAACTGTTGTTCAACGGCGGTGAGTGTTCTATCGAGGGGTTCAAAGAGTTGTTCGCACAGTGTGTGAAAGTGCAGTCCCGTAATGCCGCTAGCCACTAAATCATCGGGGGTTGGGGCATGTTGCTTAAACGTATCAAACGGGATGCCTAAGCGCGAACCTGCTACGCAAGGATCATAAATCTCGGCCGCCCCTTCTGAATGCATCGGGTTAATACGCAAGCCAAAGTCTAGTACTTCGTTATTCTTTAAACGATCTGACTTAGCCTGAGTGATGAGTGGCTGAAATCGCTGCCACTGATTAAACGAATTAAAAACGATGTGATCACTGAAGGTTAATAGCTCTTTTAAATCGGGTTCGGTAAACGCCGCCGAGAACACGTGCATCTCTTTGTGCTGGTTGCCTTTTTTATGTCCAGCAAACTCTTCATAACCGAGTAAGGCTTCATGCAAGCCACTGGAACAGGTACCGCTTAAATATTGAGTAATAAGCGGCGCCAGACTGAACATAGAAAAAGCTTTCAGTGCCAATAAGACTTTGGCACCAGATTCTTGTTGAACACGGTTTAAAATTTTAAGGTTATGTTCAACCGCAACTTCATCGACCACAAAACACGGACTAGGAACACGAGTAGGATCAAAGTTAAAAAATGTTTTGCTGTTAATGGCCACGGTATTCTCTTAAAAATTAAGTAAACAATAATGTTGAATGGTTAAGCGCTAGATCAAATCAAACCCAGGTTCTTCAATCACTTTAAACGGCAAACCGTGCGTGTTCATACCGTCCATGAAGGGATCAGGGTCCATCTGTTCAATATTCCATACGCCGTCTTGCATCCACGTGCCTTCTACCATCAGTTTGGCACTGATCATAGCCGGAACACCGGTGGTATAGGAAATTGCTTGAGATTTAACTTCACCATAACAATCTTGGTGATCTTTAATATTGTAGATATACACCGTTTTTTCTTTGCCATCTTTTATGCCGCGCACGACACAACCAATGCAGGTTTTGCCATGAGTGCGAGGGCCCAACGTCGATGGGTCTGGCAATAAGGCAGCCAATAGCTGAATCGGTACAATCTGCTGACCATTGAATTCGATCGGTTCAATACCTGTCATACCCACATTTTGTAAGACTTCTAAATGCTTTAGGTAACTGTCACCAAAACTCATCCAAAACTGCGCACGTTTAAGCGTTGGGTAATGCTTGGTTAGCGACTCTAACTCTTCATGGTACATGCGGTAAATATTGAAACTGCCCACGCCTTCAGGGCAAGTAAATTCCTGCTTCGCTGACATGGCAGGGGTTGCAACAAACGCGCCCGCTTCCCAATGGCGACACTCAGCCGTCACTTCACGAATGTTAATCTCAGGATTAAAGTTGGTCGCAAACGGGTAGCCATGGTCACCCCCATTCACATCAATGATGTCGAGGTAATGAATTTCATCGAAGTAGTGTTTAGCCGCATACGCGGTGAACATATTGGTCGCACCCGGATCAAAGCCGCTGCCCAATAATGCCATTAGGCCCGCTTTCTCAAACTTCTCTTGGTACGCCCACTGCCAATGGTATTCAAATTTAGCAGTATCGATGGGCTCATAGTTAGCCGTATCCAAATAATGAACCCCTGCTTCTAGGCACGCATCCATTATGGTGAGATCTTGATAAGGCAGGGCAACGTTAATCACCATAAAAGGCTTTTCAGCCTTCAACAAAGCCACTAACTCGGGCACGTTATCAGCGTCTACTTGAGCGGTTGTGATATCACGGCCTTGAACGTCTTTAACCTGTTTAGCAATGGCGATGCACTTAGATTCTGTGCGGCTGGCTAATACAATTTCTGAGAACACGTCAGGCAACTGAGCGCACTTATGGGTCACTACTTGGCCGACGCCACCGGCGCCAATAATCATTACTTTTTTCATTATTAATGCCTACAAAAATTAATCACAAATTATATGTTTGTCGCGAATGAGTGTTTATATTACTCGTCGCGTTCGTAATAGGTGTAACCCTGCATACTGGCGTTATAGGTGTTTAACATGTGCTGGCGTTCACGCGCCGTTATACGCCCTTCTTTTACCGCTCGTTCGGCGGTATTTCGATAACGTAACGCCATTTCTTTGGGCGCATACTCAACATAACTTAAAACATCGGCAATGGTATCGCCGTGTATTTCTTTGACAAAATCAAAGGTCGAATCGTCGTTTAAGCGCACGCTGACGACGTTGGTATCGCCAAACAGATTATGTAAGTCGCCTAAGGTTTCTTGATACGCGCCGACCAAGAAAACACCGACATAATATTCTTCGTCATCTTTTATTTCGTGCAAGGGTAGCGTATTGGAGGGTTCGTACTGGCCAATAAATTTATCAATTTTGCCATCACAGTCACAGGTAATATCGGCAATAATTGCATTCCGTTTTGGTTCTTCATCCAGGCGATGAATCGGCATAATCGGAAACAGCTGATCTATGGCCCAAATATCCGGTAGCGATTGAAACAAACTAAAGTTACCGTAATAAATATCGGCTAATGAATCTTTTAAGCCTTCCAGATCAACCGGAATACGCTCCATGGTCTCTAGTATTATGTTTATGTGCTGCAAGATTTCTAAGAATAAGTTTTCGGCGGCAGAACGGGTCCGTAGATCTACCTGCCCACGCTTAAACAATTCACGTATTTCGTCACGATAGAAGTGTGCATCGTTAAAGCACTCTTGTACTTTTTTTGAGGTTAAGTAGGTAAGCACTTCGCGCATGTCTTGCAGCAATTGATGCTCGTCTTCACCCACTTTTGGAAGCTCAGTGGGTTCGAACTTGGTGACATCAAGAATGTTAAAAATAAGTATCGAAGAATAAGCCACGGTCGCGCGGCCCGACTCGGTCACAATGGTGGGGTGTGGCAGGTCGTATTCATCTAACGTGTTCTTTAAGGTATCAACAATGTCTTCACAATATTCTTCGAGCGTGTAATTACGGCTTTGAGAATCGTTAGAACATGCGCCGCTGTAATCAACCGCAAGACCTCCGCCAAAATCGATGTGCGTTAACGCGGCCCCTTCTCCACAAAGATCGGCATAATAACGACACGCTTCCACCACACCGCCCCGAATTTCAAGAATATTCGGAATTTGTGAGCCCAAATGGCAATGCAATAACTGCAAACAATGCAGCATGTCTGCGTCTTTTAAACGATCCACCAGCTGAATGAGTTGGCTCGCGGTAAGGCCAAAGACACTGCGATCACCCGACGTTGAATTCCAATGACCACTCACCGGTGAGGTCATTTTAACGCGCACGCCGATAAGCGGCTCTATATTAAGCTGCTTACTGCGCTCAATAATGATAGGCAGCTCAGAAGGTGTTTCGATCACAAAAAAGCAGCGGAAGCCTAATTTGACCGCCTGCAGACCCAGTTCAACAAATTCTTTGTCTTTATAACCATTACAAATAATCAGACTGTCGGGTTCGGTCAACGTTGATAACGCCGCAATCATCTCGGGCTTGCTGCCAACTTCAAGGCCATGCTGAAAACGGGCGCCAAACGCGGCTATCTCTTCAACCACCTGTGCTTGTTGATTGACCTTAATCGGGTATACACCGCGATACGGCGCTTGGTAACCTAGCTTGTCAATCGCGTTACTAAAGGCGGTATTTAGGCGGTATATTTGTGCGTCTAAAATATTTTCAATACGCAGCAATACGGGCATTTGCAAATCACGCTCTGCCATACCTTGAACAATGTCCATTAAAGGTACTTGTGTGCTCAGGGTTTTAGCCGTGACTAACCCCTGATCAGACAAACCAAAATAGTCATTCCCCCAGCGATCAATGCCATACAAGTCAGCAGATTGTTGAGGTGTCCAAGTCGCGTCAGAAGGTTTACGATTCAATAGTAGGCTCCAGAGAAATCGGTATCGAATGATGGATTTTTTGAGTCTTTAAATGAGACTCATTTTAACACATCATGTCATGTAGAAGATGCCGAATTTTGCCTGAGTAAAGAGCTGAAATCTAGAGAAATTAGCGCCTTATTACAAAAAATATCAGAGACGAAACTCACGCTTAAATATGGGCATTCATAGCGGTATTAAATACGGGGATTAATGACCTTGTTAAGCGCGTATTACCCAGTCACTTCTGGGTCACGTCTGTCACCGTGGTTAATACTTCGGAAACAATTGCAGAGCAGGGGTATGAAGCAGGATGTATATTTATTTTATGAAAAATGACGCTTTAGTTTAACTGTATCCATCGCATACCTTGGTTAATTAACTGTAGGGTTTCATCGGCGGGACGTGCTTTTCCAAAGAAAAAACCTTGAATTTCGTGGCAGCCCAGCTGCTTCAGGTATTCAAGTTGAGACGCCGTTTCGACGCCCTCGGCAATAATATTAAGCTTCAGTCCATGCGCCATTGATATAATTGCAGTAACGATACAGGCATCGTTACTGGAGTTCTGTATGTCATGCACGAAAGACTGATCGACTTTTAACGTGTGAATAGGCAGTTTGTGTAAATAATTAAGTGACGAGTAGCCTGTACCAAAATCATCAATAGCAATGGTGATACCCCTGTCGGCTAGTTTACTCAGTTTTTTAATCATGTGATCGAGATCATTCATAATCACATTTTCGGTCAGTTCTATCTCGAGGTTTTCCGGTGGGAATTTACACTCTTTCAATTGTTTAAATAGCATACTTACAAAGCGAGGGTGCTCAACTTGTGTCGGTGAGAAGTTAACCGCCAGACGAATATGGCGATGGCCAGCATCAATCCATTGCTTGACTTCATTGCAGGCTGTTTTAAGTACCCACTCGCTAAGCTCGACAATTAGTTTTGTCTCTTCCGCTAGTGGAATAAAATCAGACGGGTAGATTATTCCGCGTTCGGGGTGGTGCCACCTGATGAGCGCTTCAACACCAATAATTTCATTTGTTTGAGCGTTGATCTGAGGTTGGTAATAAACATGAAACTCATTATTTTCCAACGCGTTGCGCATGTCTCGCTCTAGTTTCAAACGGTTAGAACTTGTTACGTTCATTGAGTTTGAGAAGAACTGATACCCATCTTTACCGCGATCTTTAACGTGGTACATGGCAATGTCTGCATTTTGAATCAGTTGCTCTACGCTAGTACCCGCTTCTTGATACATGGCGATGCCGATGCTTACGCCAACAAAGACTTCATGCTCTCCCAGCATAAAGGGGTCTTTTAGAATATTTATAATTTTACGCGCAATTTTTCGTGCATCTTCTTTTGATGAAATATCCGGCAAGAGTAACGTAAATTCGTCACCACCAAAGCGTGAAAGAGTATCACCCTCTCGTAAACACTTTTCTAACCGTGTTGATACCGACTGCAATAATCGGTCTCCCATTGCATGTCCGAGCGTATCATTAACCACTTTGAAGCGGTCTAGATCAAGAAACATAACGGCTAAACCTTGCGTATTTCGTCTCGCATGAGTTATTGCCAGATTTAATCGATCTTTAAAAAGGGCACGATTGGGCAGTCGGGTTAACAGGTCGTGGTAAGCCTGAAAGTTAATAAAATCTGCTGCTTCTTTGCGCTCTGTTATATCTCGGGCGGTGCCATAGGTCCCTATTAGTTTTTTAATACCGTTGCTGGACACGCTTTTTATGCCAACGGCATTGCTTTCTATTGGAAAGACAGTGACTTCGAAATAACGAGATGTTCGATTGTCATCTTGGGTTTTTAAATGCAACTCGAGGGTGCGAATCGTTCGACTGCCGTCTTCGTCGTCTTTAAAGGCATACCTTGCTCGCTCGGCATCTTCAAGGTGAATGATGCTTCTATAGTTTTTTCCTAGTAGATCTCGCTTTTTGTACCCTAAAACAGAGTCGACCTTATTGTTTACAAATGTAAAGCATCCTTCACGATCGAGCATAAATACGATGTCAGGTGAGCTATTAACAATATATCGGTGCAGTTCTTCTGATTTCTGCAGACGTAGCTGCATGTCATTATGTGCTTGTGCAAGTCGCTTCTTTTGCAGGGCATTTTCTACAGTTGCGATGAGCTCTTCAGGTACGTAAGGTTTTTTGAGGTAGTCATAGGCACCGCGACGAAGCGCTTTACTGACAGCAGTGAATGAAGATTCGCCACTAACAACGATAGTCCCGGCAGTGATTTCATGCTCAGACATAAAGTCCATGACTTGATGTCCGCTAAAATCACCCATTCGCAGATCAAGTAGAACAAGGTCATATTGCTGTTTTAATAGCTGAGAACAGGCATTTTTACCACCTAAAGCAGTATCCGCCTGGTAATCGTTAGCAATTAACAGCTTTTGCAAACTCGTTAAAAGTCGTTGTTCATCATCAACGACTAAAAGACGTGGTTTGTTGATATTTATAGACGTATTAAGGTCTGTATTTTCAGCTTTCATGACTTTTAGGCACTACTCAAATTACAATATTTCATATTCCTTATTCCTTAATGATTACTGATTACTGATTACTGATTCCTTTTGGCTCCTGCCAAACTAGTCGCTGTGTTATACATTACCGCGACCAACAGTTTCTAAAATTGCGCATCTTATTTGTGTTAAATCATTGTTCTTATCGGGATGAGAATTTGCATTGACGCACCCTTATTGCTGCTTCGACAGCTTATTGTGCCGCCCATTTCATTAATAAGATTTTTACTAATACTTAACCCCAGGCCTGAATGCCCACTGCCTTTGGTTGACGTTGTGGGTTGAAATAGGGTGCTGAGTACTGCTTGTGTAAATCCCGGACCTTTATCTGATATAACAATCTCAACAAAGTCGCGGCCATTTACATTAACATGATGAGCACTGCTGACTCTAATTTCTCCACCGTCGTCCATTGACTCGGCCGCGTTTTTGATTAGGTTTATGAGCACTTGTCTCAAAGGGTTTCTGTTACCTTGCTGTCGGACTAATTGATTATCTAGATCAAGCTTACAGTTTACGGCGTGACTTAAAAATAATGACCCTTGAAAGAGCTTGGTTAAGTCAGTGATTTCCTTGTTTATATCAACTCCGGGCTCTTCGTCTTCAGGATTTTCCTCTAAATCTCTTAACCTGAGAATGATTTGCCCTGTTCGATCGATCTCTTCTCTTAATATATCAATTTCAGACTGAGCCTCATGTTCTTCGCCTAACTTGGCCGCGAGTGTTTCAAGATAGTTACGTACAATACTGAGAGGGTTGTTCGCTTCATGTGCGACTTCTCGTATTTTAAGTTGTAACTCTTGCTCTGAAGCCGAGGTCGCGGGTGTTTTATTGGCTGCCATTAGCGTGCTACAGGCACGTGCAGCTTCTAACGAAAAGTAATCGAGCAGTTGCAGGGTGCTTGCGGTTAAATCGGTTTTTGTGAGGGCTCCCATTACTAAGGCACCCACGATTTTTGTTTCAAATATCATAGGCAGGCAAATAATATTTTCACTGTTGCTTAGCCGCATAAAATGTTGGTCTATTACCGGTAGCGTGCCCGCGAATACTGTTTGATGTGCTGAACTCACTATTGTTCGGTTAACGACTGCGTTAGCGATGATGCTTCGCTCAGACTGTAACGGAATTGATAGTTCTAAGGCCGTTAAGGCATCGCCAGTAGTATTGGGTTGTCGGTATTTTAGGTGGCCGTCAAGGTCATCAATAAGCAGTACTTTTGTGTTGCGATAACCGAACAGTAATTCGATCGCCTCTTGAATTCCTTGAAATAATTGTGGAAGAGAGCTTGATTGTGACAGATAATTATTAGTCGTTTGCAAAAGCCCTATATTTTTAATCTGTTCAGCGAGTTCATTCTGCTTTTGCTGGTCAATGTCAGTTTCATCATCGCTTTCTGCTTCTAGGCTGTCTATGTCTATGTTAAGTGAGCGAGCGACATTAACGACTTCTTTTTGGATCTGAATGACTATTTCTCGAGTTAATGCAGCCGAGAGGTTGAACATACTTTCTGCAATTTCGAAACTGGCAGGGTCTTCTAATGCATTATCTTTACTGAGTTGGCTAGACAAAAATACTAGTTTCACTAAATGGTGAGCATCAAGAACCGTGTTGAGTGGTGCATGATGAAAACGAACCGCGTCTGATGTAAATTCACCCAGATTCCACTCGTCAATTAACCAAGCACCTACGTCACTATGATTCGTCAAGAAGCGTTTATTTTCTAATTCTTGCCTATCCGTTTCATTAGACGACGTTTTTGCTACCTCGCTATAGTCTTCGGGATGATTGGTTTCTAATACTAACTCACCAATGTTATGTAATAATCCGGTTAAATAGGCTTGCTGAGTTTGAGGGTAGCTGGTTAATGTCGCTAACGACTTTGCTAGCAAGGCGCAGGTGAGAGAGCGTTTCCAAAATAACTTCAGGTATTGAGTATGTGTGTTGTTAAATCCTGAGAAAAACTGCTGAACAGCCGATGTGATAACGATTGTTGTGATCGTTTCTGTTCCCAATACCAGCAAAGCCCGTTCAAGGGAGTTGATTTTGCTGTCTCCAGAGTAAAAAGAAGAGTTACCGAGTGAGACAACTCGTGCAGTAACGGCCGCGTCGTGACTAATAATGTCAGATATATGCTGGAAATTAGAAGAACTGCTTTGACAGGCATCAAGCATTTCTACGAGCACATGAGGTAACGAAGGCAATTCGTTTACCTTAAGTTCCTCAAAAATGATATCCGCTTTATTGGTCATTGTTTATCTGCTTCTTTTAAAACAACCCTTATAAAGGATTCCTGTGTCGAAATGGCGAAATTAAAATCTAATATTCAGAATCTGTATAACGCACTTTTGTATTAGACGAATCACAGAATGATTGTAAATCATACAAAAGTATATAAAGATAACAATTAATATTTGCTTAAAGTTAAAGGTTTGCTGGTTTTTTTAAACCGATTAGAGGAAATAAGTATCAGAAATGGAATAAAAGGTGAGAATACGGTCATTATTCCTTGTGTTTAGTTGTTACAAATTGTTACAAAATAAACCGTATTAACGCTGTATAGATAGCTTGAAATAACAATAATGAAACCCCCGGCAGTATTCATTGATGGTTACCAAAAATAATTTAATGCCCGCAACGTTAGATGTGGGTGCCAAAAAACCTCGTGTTATCGCCTTTACCAGCGGTAAGGGAGGGGTGGGAAAGACCAGTCTCTCTGTTAATTTAGCGATAGCGTTAGCTCGATCAGGTTCAAAAGTGTGTTTGTTTGATGCTGATATGGGAATGGCTAACGTCAATATCATGCTGGGTATTGCGCCAGCGTATACTCTGGAACATCTCTTTACCAACGAACGTACTATTCAAGATATTGTCTTAACGGGCCCAGCAGGGCTTGATTTAGTGCCCGGTGCATCTGGCTTTTCGAAGTGTGTTGATCTTGATGATGCCCAGCAGCGGCGATTAGTGGATGCGTTGGAGTATCTTGAACCACGATATGATTATTTAATTATTGATACGTCAGCAGGCATGTCTTCAACCGTTCTGCACTTTGTTGGCGCCGCTCAAATGGCCGCGGTGGTTATTACACCTGAACCAACATCACTGACTGACGCATTTTCATTGTTAAAAGTACTCAGTCGACGTGGATATAAACGATCGCCTCAAGTGATTGTCAATATGGTTCAAAGTACGTCAAAGGCTGAAAGAATTTATGGCAGATTTGAAGCCGCAGTGAAAAAATATATTGGTCTCGATACTGAATTTCTTGGAGCTGTATGGATGGATGACAGTATTCGTTCATCTATCTCATTGCAAAGACCTGTCGCACTGTTTGCTGAGTCAGACCCTTCCTGTAAAAGTTTTTATCGTTTAGCTGATCGGTTGGATACGGTGTTTAACCGGGGTACGGTGCCTAAATTATCGTTTACGACCTATTGGAAAAAAATGGTTGAGCGCTCGAATAAACGAAGAGTTAGCGCTGCATTAGACAATCAGTCGATGGAAGAAAGCCCACCAACGGCCTCAGTGTCGGAGCAGAATAAGGGTGAATCGGTAACAGATGAATTAGTTAAGGCAGAGCTTGATAACGTTGAGCCGCTAGATTCCTCATCAGAAGATCGTTGGATTGATATTAGGATGAAACTAAATCAATTTTTGCAAAGCGCAGATACCACTCCTGAACAAGTAACAACGTTGCTGTCGAGCTGTATTCTTACATACGGTGATAGGCTAGGAGGCGTTGCAGGTGATCTAATTCATAGTCTGCTTCAGATTATTGATCCATCTGAGTTAAGTGATGAAGATCGTGAGTTGATGGTACAAAACCTTGAACGATTAACGTTAGTGCCTAACGCGAGTAGTGTTGTCAGCCCTGCACAAATAAGTGTCCAGAAACATCGATATAATGAAAAGGAATTTGGTAGCCAAGATGGACTTGTTGAAAAAATAAGACAGTCGTCAGGGCAAATGTCTTTAGATAGTTTACTTGAGACAGTCAAATACGCGTCTTTAGTCGACACCTGCAGTGATCACTTATAGAAACATAATCGTGCCTAGACCCAAGAAAATGGTAAAGCCAATCACGTCTGTCACCGTGGTTAATACCACCGCGGAAGCAATTGCAGGATCAATTTTCATTTTCTCTAGTATAAAAGGAATATACGTTCCTGATGCGGCGGCGGCAAAACTATTCACCACGATCGCACATAAAATAATAAGCCCTAACGTTACGGAGTCAAACCAATAGGCAACCACCAATGCAATGAGAGCACCAATTAATATGCCGTTAAGCAGCGCAATCTTCATTTCTTTGCGATATAGCAGCTTAATATTGGCACTGGTTACCCGTTTCAATGCTAGACCTCTTACCGTTACCGCCAACGTTTGACTGCCCGCAATACCGCCCATACTGGCAACCACCGGCATTAATATTGCCAGTGCCACCACTTGCTGTATAGCGCCTTCAAAAAAGCCAATAACCCAAGACGCTAAAAAGGCTGTTGCCAAGTTAATACTGAGCCATAAACCACGACCCCGCATTGCAACGTTAACAGAACCAAATAAATCTTCATCCTGTACCGGGGCTTCGCTGATCGTATTGTTTGTGAGGCTCGTTTGCACTTCGTGCAAGATAACCGAGATAGAAATAGCCGCAGTGACCTTGCCATCTTCAACCACTGGCAAATAATCCATGCCTTCTTCAAACTGACATGTCGTCGCAATCACGTTAATCCGTGAATCATGCTCAACACTTTGAATCGGCCGTGCCACCTGATCAACTAGATCATTGTCATCATTATTAAACAGCGCGGCAATCGGAATATACCCTAATAAACTACGCTCGCTATCAACCATAAAGACCGCTGAAATAAAGTCTTTTCGTTTTAAGCGGTCAATCACCGATGCGATAGAAATACCTTTTCTAACGCGTAATATATTACGGTGAGCAAAACGGCCCACTTGATCATCGGAGTAAGTTAACGCTTGCTGAAATTCAAGCGCAGACTTTTCGTCCTGATCAAGCATGATCCCATCGATCATTGACTTGGGTAATTTATCCGCAAGTGCTAGCACATCGCTTGCGACGGCCACTTTTTGAAGTTTTGTCCGTTCTTCAGCCGGCAGAGCACGAATCAGTGTCTTACTTGTTTCTGCCTGCAGGTATCCAATCAAAGACCACCAATTAAGGGGATCAATGCAAGACCATATATTTAATCTGACCTCTGCAGGCAAAGACTCTATTAATTGTACTTGTTGGAATATGGTGAGGTTTTTTATCGTATCAAAATATTCTTCAGATTGCCGATTCAGCAATAACTTTGATACCAGTTCTTCCATATTGAATTCTAATACAACGTCTTCAACCTTGGTCATGACTCTCTACGTCCCTTCAGAAACTAAAAATGTCTGGGATGGATCAACTATAAAGTCGTTCCCCATACCTTCTCGACCTAACAGCATTAAGTAACTCATATCTGAGCGATCGGTTAGGGTGATTTCAATTTCTTTTACAACGGTATGCATCACCAGCTCTGTTTTAATAACCAAACGCTGCTCGACCGCTCCGTTAGACGATTTAATTCGGCGCACATCACTTATCGGTGCCCAACAAGACGTTACCTTATCAATATCGTATATGTCTGGATGAAGCGTAAAACTAACGCCTAAACGACCATTGCGACGCTCTCTTTTAATGTCATCAACATGCAGTGATGATGTTTTAGCACCGGTATCAATTCTGATTTGTAAATCAGAGATATTAAAATCCGGTAAGCTACACGTTTCTAGCACACCTATTATTATTTTTTTCATAATATCTTCGCACCTTTATCTTTGGTGATCACTACCGCTTTTTGAAATACCAGAGAGTTGGGGTAGGTAATGTGCGTGTCTTCAAATTTTAAAATCACATGAAATAATGTTATCTCAAGAATAATACCTTCAATGGTATTGTCGCCATCAATGATTTTCACATGATCCCCAACATGATAAGGGAAAAAGAAAAATACAATTACGCTGGCCGTCACGTTGCTTAATATTGACCATTGAGCAAATAAAGCAACACCTAACACTGCAAATATTGACGTGAATATTAAACCAACATCTTTATAACTAAAGCCGGTAATAACACCCAATATTGCGAGGGTTATAATGGTCCAAAAGCCCGTTAAAATAAACTGTACGTATTGCACCCTTCTCATCGCTATTCTTTTTTCTTGGCCTATTTTTCGTACTAGACGCTTTATCATAGACTTAACAATAAAATAGCTTACTGCGGTTATCAGTAATGCGATAGATAAGGGTATTTTTATATATTCAAAAAAATCCATAACTCACCTCTTTATTGTATGTTATTCACTGTCTAATAAATTGTCGGCTAGATCTTCTATATTACCGGCAACGTCATCACTTTCTTTAAAGTAAGCAATGTGAAACATCGCATCACCCTCTTGCACTAAAGGAATGTTTTGTTTGCCAATAATAATACCTTCACGACCCGCCAGCACTTCGCTTTGTACTTCACCAAACGAATCACCAATCTCAGCCAATAACTGCCCTTTGGCGACTTGATCGCCATTTTGAACCTTGTTATCAACAAAACCACTGGTTACCGCGCGAACCCAAGAACTGCTGTAGGCAATAAAAGGCGTTATTTTTTTATTCGATGATTTACGTTTAGCAATCATATCTAAGTGAGCGAGTACGTTTAATACACCTTTCTCACCCGCACGAATCGATAACTCATCAAATCGTAGCGCTTCACCGGCTTCATACAGCAATATCCTCACCCCATGCTCGACGGCGGATTCACGTAATGAACCGTCGCGTAAGTTGGAGTTAAGCAATACGGGCACCCCGAATTTTTCCGCCATTTCACGTGTTTCAGCATCATCTAGGTTGGCTCTTACCTGCGGTAAGTTGCTGCGATGAATGGCTCCAGTATGAAGATCGATGCCATAGTCACACTTACTCACAATTTCGCTCAAAAATATATGAGCTAAACGGCCTGCTAATGATCCCCTCGCCGAGCCGGGAAAGACTCGGTTCAAGTCACGACGATCAGGCATATAGCGGCTTTGGTTTAAAACACCATAGACATTCACCATAGGGACGAAGATCAACGTACCTTTTTTCAGCTTAAGTGAACGCCGGCGAATCAAACGACGAATAATTTCAACGCCATTCAATTCATCACCATGCACCGCGGCGCTGACAAAAATAACGGGCCCATCTTTGCGCGAACGCTTGACATAAACCGGCATTTTTATCTCAGTATCGGTATACAAGCGTACAACAGGGAGATCAATTTTTTTACTCTCCCCTGGCAGTATCGCGACTCCGCCGATGGTTAATTGCTTCATCCTTTCTAACCCTCTCCACGAGTTTTAGTCTTATGCGGCTTAGCTGTTTTTTCAATAAAATCGTAGATCAATGCGGCTACATTTTTACCCGTGGCCGTTTCAATGCCTTCAAGCCCTGGCGATGAATTAACTTCCATCACAACGGGTCCATTATTGGAACGCAAAATATCAACACCACAGACATTCAAGCCCATCGCTTTAGCGGCATTCACCGCCGTCGCACGCTCAGCAGGAGACAGCTTAATAATTTCTGCGGTACCACCCCGGTGTAAGTTAGAACGGAATTCACCTTCCGCGCCTTGACGCTTCATTGCTGCAACGACTTTATCGCCAACCACTAAGCAACGAATATCAGCACCGCCAGCTTCTTTAATAAATTCTTGCACCAATATATTGGCTTTAAGACCCATAAAGGCTTCAATAATGCTTTCGGCCGCTTTGTTTGTATCAGCCAGTACCACACCGATACCTTGAGTACCTTCTAATAGTTTTACGACTAAAGGGGCACCCCCTACGTTCTTAATCAAATCTTTAATGTTATCAGGTCTATTCGCAAAACCTGTACGTGGCAAGCCGATGCCTTTACGCGATAACAACTGCAAAGAACGCAATTTATCGCGAGAGCGACTGATCGCTACCGATTCATTCACGGCAAAGGTTCCAGT
>JBNMOT010000065.1:0-17480 GCA_051275515.1 Oleispira sp.
CACTGACTTTATTAAATTTAGGCAAGTTTCTGGTCCAACCATGGGCGCGAATACATAATAAAATATGATAAAGTTCTTCGTCATCAGTTACGATACAACCTCCTTCCATGGTGGCAATATGATGCGAAAAAAATGAACTGAACGTACCCATTACGCCAA
Organism: Oleispira sp.; assembly: GCA_051275515.1. Lineage (GTDB taxonomy): Bacteria > Pseudomonadota > Gammaproteobacteria > Pseudomonadales > Oceanobacteraceae > Oleispira. Next base: position 160 of record JBNMOT010000065.1, read on the forward strand.
AAGTCCCTGCTTGCTTACCATCAATCGTTGCACCCATTGATTCACAGTTATCTTCTAGAACAAAAATATCGCGCCCATCGATAACTTCATCCATGCGAGCATAATCATTAGGGTTGCCCAATAAATTAACAGATAGTATGGCTTTGGTTTTATCGGTTATTGCAGAATTTAGCTTATCCAAATCCATATTCAATGTTTGTCGGTCTATATCAACAAATATAACTTTTAAACCATATTGCTGTAAGGGGAAATAGGTCGTTGACCAAGAAACAGCAGGAACTATAATTTCGTCACCACGCTTTAACTTATACTTACTATTTTTTGTAAAAAACAACGCAGCGATCATTAACAGATTTGCACTTGAACCAGAACTGACCATTAGTGCATATTTACTACCAAAAAAAGTTGCAAACTCTTTTTCATATTGAGCCACTTCTTTACCCATAGTAAACATATTAGAGTCAATAACACGCTGAATTGCAGTGTATTCATTTTCGTCCCACGTACTACTGGCTAGGGCATAACTAATTTTCATTAAATTAATTCTCTTTAAAATTATAAATTCTGATTTTTTCTATCTTTTCTTGTATGAACTTGTTCAATAATATAGAAATAATAACGCTTCCTATAATTACAAAAAAACTCAAACTACCACTTATAGGCATTTTATTTACAAAATAAATAACTAGAATGTGGACTATGTATATAGGATAAGATAATTCACCTATATATCTATCTATCTTGTTGTTTTTAGTACTGTCAAAAAGTATTGGCAAGAATAAAATAAAGTACATATATATAATATATTTTAATATATCAACATCATTAAAAATTAATAATTCTTTAAGTTCAAAATAAAATAACCCACTTAACAAGATCAATAAAAAACCAATGAAAAATAAATATTTATTTTCTAAAATCCCATCATATAGGTTTAACCTATAAACTCTATACATTAACATTCCCATGAAGAAAAAGGAGAATTCGCTAAATATAAACCTATAATTCCATGGGTCTTCTACATACCCCGAAAACCACAAAGATATTTTCAGAATAACACTAAATGTCAATAAAGTGAGCAACAGTCCTATACTTTTTCTTGTAATAAATGGAGCTATTATGTAGAAAATAATTTCTAGACTTAGTGTCCATGATTGCGGGACTATTATAAACTGATGAAACGGTAAACTTGTATCGACAAATGACTTAGTGAACACTATAGCATTACCGTCATAACCTAAAAACATCAATAAATCTTCGCCTATCAAAAATATATTTGTTAGGGCTATATAAATCAAAAAAGGGCCTAAATCATCCATATTATTATGGATATGCTTCAAAACACCTCCTTTTTCAAATAAAATATACGATGAAATGGAAAGCAAAATAGTTACACACAGAATAGTCCAATAAATAGGGAATAGTTTTAAAATCCTATTTTTATAAAAAACCATTATTTTATCAGTCGTGTTATATTTTTCATTTAAAATCATTGCCATATAAAAGCCTGAAATAATAAAAAATAATTCGACCGCTATCACTCCTCCCCACAAAGTATTTCCAAACAATGGATCCGAGTGTGCGATCACAACACTAATTGCAAGTAAAAATCTAATCACTCCCAAAATTAACAATCTCTTTTAAATAAAAATCATAGGTTTTTTTAATGCCTTCCTCTAATTTCGTACTATGGGACCAACCAAATTCTGTTAACTTTTTATCATCAATTAATTTTTTTTTCATACCCACCGGCTTACTTAAATCATGTTTAAATGACCCCTTAAATCCCACCACATTAGCAACGGTTTGATAGTATTCATTAATAGTAAAGTCAGTGCCTAAGCCTACATTTAAGTTTTGTGGCATTATTTCAAAATTGTCTATGGCATAGAAAATAAATTCAGCTAAATCCTCTGCATACATAAACTCGCGTCTTGCTTCACCATCGCCCCAAATATCTATCTCTTTCTTATTTGCTTTATTGGCCTCATCTAATTTGCGAATCACAGCAGGGATCATATGAGAGTGATTAGGGTCAAACTTGTCAAACCGTCCATATATATTACATGGAATGATTGTTTTATATAAACGCGTTGAATTTTCTTTTGATATATACTCGCATAAGCGAGTACTGGTTATTTTTGCCAGCGCATAACCTTCATTTGTAGGTTCTAATTCGCCTTTTAAGATCAAATTTTCTGATAATGGATTAATCGCATCTCGAGGATACATGCAAGAGCTACTTAAATTCAAGAATCGCCCTATATTGCAGTCGTTAGAAGCCGTAAGGACGTTAAGCCCCATCTGCATATTATCCACAAGGAATTTAACTGGGTTTGCTATGTTAGCCTGAATACCACCTACTATCCCTGCCGCATGAATGACCATATCTGGCTGATGCTGTAACATATATTTATTTACATCGTCAGCATTTAATAAGTTTAATTCTTTGCTCGTTGGATACAAAAAAAAATGTTGATAATTTTTTGCAATGCTTAGAATGTTTCGACCAACCATTCCATTGGCGCCAGTAAGTAAAATTTTCATTTTATTTATGACTCTACTGCGACAGTTTGATCATAACCATGATTTTTTAAAATAGCATGTTGCTTGGCTTTGTTTAAATCGTTTGCGACCATTTCGGCACACATTTTCTCAACTGTTATCTCAGGAATCCAACCTAGTTTTTCTTTGGCTTTTGATGGATCCCCTAATAAGGTTTCTACCTCTGCTGGGCGGAAGTATCTTGGATCTACTTTAACGATTATATCCCCTACTTTTATTGCTTTTGCATCGTCACCATTAATGGAGGTTACCGTGGCTATTTCATCTAGACCATTCCCTGTAAATTCTAGTTCTATACCTGCTTCTTTAGCCGAAAGTATTACAAATTCACGTACACTAATTTGCTTGCCAGTGGCAATTACAAAATCATCGGCTTTATCTTGCTGTAGCATCATCCATTGCATGCGCACATAGTCTTTAGCATGGCCCCAATCCCGTAATGCATCCATATTGCCTAGATACAAACATTCCTCTAGACCTTGGGAAATATTGGCAATGGCACGAGTTATTTTACGCGTTACAAAGGTTTCACCACGGCGTGGAGATTCGTGGTTAAACAAAATGCCATTACAAGCATACATACCATAAGATTCGCGGTAGTTAACCACAATCCAGTAGGCGTACATTTTTGCTACTGCATAGGGTGAACGAGGATGGAACGGAGTAGTTTCTTTTTGCGGAATTTCTTGTACTTCACCATACAATTCAGAAGTAGAAGCTTGATAGAACTTGGTGGTTTTTTCCATTCCTAAAAAACGAATGGCTTCTAATAGACGTAATGTACCAAGAGCATCTACATCAGCAGTGTATTCTGGAGCTTCAAACGATACTGCCACATGAGATTGCGCGCCCAGATTATAAACCTCGTCAGGCTGAACTTCTTTTAATATACGAGTCAGATTAGATGAATCAGTTAAGTCTCCATAGTGTAAGAAGAATTTTTGATTTTTTTCGTGGTTATCTTGAAAAATATGATCCACACGCTGAGTATTTAAAGAAGATGCACGGCGTTTTATGCCATGAACTTCATAACCTTTTTCTAATAAGAGCTCAGCAAGGTACGAACCATCTTGTCCGGTCACACCGGTTATTAATGCTACTTTTATTTTTCTCATTTTTTGGACCTAGATTCCGCTCGAGCGCAGTGCACACTCTACATTATGCTGTTATTTATCGGGCTGAAGCACGACCGTCTTTTTAGCGTATTTAGCCTAATGGCAATACAGTTTGCGTTTTGTTAATTTTCATTAGAAAAAGAGGCATCTGCATTTTTCCCCTTTTGAAAATACCACTTGGTATGCTTATGCACGCTATCATCTATTAATATGGATTGCTCTGAAAGCCACTTGTAATTGCTGTGCTGATCCTTGGGTAAAAAATCTAAAGAGCACTCTACTTCGATTTCATAAGCTAATACTATGTAGTGAGTACTAACGTCACTGCCTGTTACATTATCCGTATAAAAATGCTGGTAGATACCATTAAATATACTCCTATGGGTATTTATCTTTACTTCATCCATACCTATTTCGGCTTTCAATAAACGTTTAAATGCATTCCCTATAGGCTCATCTTTTAATATACGACCACCAGGCACAAACCAGCATTCTTGGGCGGGCTTGTTAATGCGCCTACCTAATAATACTTGCTGATGCTTGTTGCGCACAATTAAATCTATAGATATTAACGGCGTACTGGCAATTACGGTTTTAAATGTGTCTAGTGCTAGCATTTTGTGTTTTAAGTCAACTTTCCTGCTTTAATCATTACCGAACAAATCACGGGTATAAACTTTATCCTGAACATCTAAAATATCCATTGCTATTCTATTAGCTACAATCACATCAGATACCTGTTTAAATTCACTTAAATTTTTAATTACTTTGGAGTTAAAAAAATCTTTACCACCAAAGGTAGGTTCATAAACAACGACCTCAATTCCTTTTGCTTTTATGCGTTTCATGATGCCTTGAATTGCTGAAGCTCTGAAATTATCTGAACCAGACTTCATCACCAAACGATAAATACCCACGACTTTTGGGGTTCGTTTAATAATCGTATCGGCAATAAAATCTTTACGAGTCGTATTGGCATCGACAATGGCTCGCACCATGTTGTTAGGTACGTCTTTAAAATTCGCTAATAACTGCTTAGTATCTTTTGGCAAGCAATAACCACCATAGCCAAAGCTTGGGTTATTATAATGATTACCAATACGAGGATCTAAACCCACACCTTCAATTATTTGTTTTGCATCCAGATCATGAATTTCGGCGTAACTATCTAACTCATTAAAGTAAGCAACGCGCATAGCAAGGTAAGTATTAGAAAAAAGTTTTACCGCTTCAGCTTCTGTTGAACCAGTAAACAGAATATTAATCTCTTTCTTATCGCCGCCTAACTGTGTTCCTCGGGCACCTTGAACTAGCAATTTGGCAAATACTTCTGCACGCTCTGAACGCTCACCAACAATAATACGAGATGGGTATAAATTATCATAAAGGGCTTTGCCTTCACGTAAGAACTCTGGAGAGAATATTATATTTTCACACCCTAGTTCTTGTTTAATACGAGCTGTATATCCGACAGGCACTGTCGACTTAATGACCATAATCGCATTAGCATTAATAGTCATCACAGTTTTAATAACGGCCTCCACCGTAGAAGTATTAAAAGAGTTATTTTCAGTATCGTAGTCTGTTGGTGTGGCTATCACAACATAGTCAGCGTCTTTATATGCTAGGTTCTGATCTAGTGTTGCAGTAAAATTTAGATCTTCGTTATGTAAAAATTCTTCAATTTCGACATCGGTAATGGGTGATTTTTTGTTATTCAATAGTGCAATTTTTTCAGCCACTATATCCACAGCGATCACTTCATTATGCTGGGCTAATAGCATAGCATTCGATAAGCCTACGTATCCTGTACCTGCAATGGCGATTTTCATTATTGAACTACTCTGAAAATAGAAATAAATAATATAGAAGAAAAAATTTTTAGCATACTAGTCTGGTTGCAAACTTTCGATAATATCAAGACAGGCTTGTTTCGGATTAATAGCCTGAATAACAGGCCGACCTACAACTAGATAATCGCCACCGACATTAACAGCCTGCTGTGGCGTCATTATACGACGCTGATCACCTGCAGCACTTCCCTTTGGTCGAATACCAGGTGTAATTGTCAAAAACTCTTTGCCACATAAGTCTTTGATCAATCCAATCTCTTGTGCACTACTCACCACGCCATCCATACCCGACTGCTTTGATAACTTAGCTAAACGCTCAACTTGCTGCTGCGGGCTAACATCTAAACCAATACCCGCAAGATCTGATTGCTCCATGGAAGTCAACACAGTCACGGCTATTAATAACGGCTTATGGCTTTTATTAGCAATTGCTTCTGCAGCCGCAACCATCATACGTTCACCACCAGAAGCATGAACGTTAACCATCCATACGCCTAACCCTGCAGCGACAGCAACAGCACCCGCACAAGTATTAGGAATATCATGAAATTTTAAATCTAGGAAAACTTCAAAGTCCATTTTGTGCAGCTGTTCTAATACAGCTGGGCCGGAAGCAGTAAAGAGTTCTTTACCTACCTTCACTCGGCACTTAGAAGGGTCTAACTGCTTGGCCATTTCAATCGCCTGCTGAGCCGTTGGATAATCCAACGCCACTACAATAGGGGAGATACTATTTTGCACAGAGGCTTGATCATAGTCAGATGGTTTCATAAATCCATTTCTACTTTCTTTCTTCTAAATTCGGTCTTTCAATCAGTTTGCGGCAGTGACACTTGCCCAGTCTTTGCACGATGGACATCGCCAATGATGCTCTATGGCTTTAAAGCCACAATTCCGGCAAATATACTTAGATTCGGTTTCAACAATTCGCCGTAGAATATCATAAACTGACATAAGCTGCGATGAATTAAGTACTGCTTTACCATTAGCAACCATCTCAACCAAAGCAAAAAAACCTTGATTTGAGGGATGCTGGAATAGCTCGGTTAATAATATCTCTATCCCTTGCTCCTGCTTACCTTGTTGAGAGAGCAGCGCCACCCTTTTCACCAATACATCGACGGCATGATTGTCTTGCCAATGACTCGCCAATTGCTTATCCAAGCCTTGATAGTCATCAAGTTCAAGAAAGCACTCGACCATCTCAGGTAAAATCGCTGACATCACATTTTTGTCTTGCTTCAAGGCTTTCAAATAACAACGTATTGCCTCCTTAGGCTCACCCTGACTCGCCGCTACTTGAGCAAAAATCACATTAGCGCGCCCGCACAACGGATCTATCTTTAAAGCCAATTTAAGGTACTGGTGACTTTCCAAATAATCACCATTAAAGAATAATTCATTCGCATATTCACACGCCGCTTGCGCAACGCGACGGGTGATTTCTGGCTGGTCTTGGAGTTTTGATTTTTTATACAGCTCTAGGATCGATTGCCATTCTTGCTCCTCCTCATACAACTGGACCAATAACCGCGAGGCATGGCGTCGGGCACGACCCTCTTCTTGAACGAGATCAACTAACAGACGCTCGGCTCTATCGAACAAACCCGCTTTTAAAAAGTCGGTTGCTAATTCAAGCTCAACATCCAGCTGGGCCTTATCGGAGAGGTCTGTGCGAGCAAAGAGGTTTTGGTGCAATTGGATGGATTTTTCAGTTTGACCTTTGTCACGAAAGACTCGGCCTAGATTCAGATAGAGTTCAACGGCTTCATCGCTTATTTCAGCGACATCCAGTAACCGATCAAGGGCTCCGTCATTATTTTCTGCCAGCAGGAAGTCTATACTTGGCAGGGTATCTCGACCCATTCGTAAGGTTGCAGATCTGGTACCTTGGAAACGGCCCAGTAACCAGCCGCTAGCAATTGCGACCACTAGCAATAAAAACATCACTAGGTCGGCATTCGAGAGAGTTTGCATTAGTGATTAAGCTTTTCAAGCTTAGCTTTCATCTGTTTCAATTCTTTTTTCAGGCGTTTATTTTCGATGCCTTGCAACATCTTTGATATGGAGGCGACTAGCAACCCCATCACAATACCCAGCACTACTAGACTGCCTGACCATAAAGATAATGGCACAGAAAGGGTGTCTAAGAATAAGAAGTCTAAGCCAATATTTTGTTCATTATAAAGTGCGAACAAAATACCGTATATGAATACCACTGAGACCATTAATAAAATCAGGAAATTTTTTACTAGTTTCATTAGGCACCTAGACTTTCATTCACTTGATCGCGAAGTTCTTTACCGGGCTTGAAATGTGGCACAAACTTGCCTGACAACTCAACAGAATCGCCAGTTTTAGGGTTACGACCCATTCGTGGGGATCGATAGTGCAGCGAGAAGCTGCCAAAGCCCCGAATTTCGATACGCTCGCCCGTCGATAGTGACTGCGACATGTGATCTAAAATTGTTTTTACCGCCAGTTCAACATCTTTTGCTGATAGCTGGGGTTGCTTGGTTAACATACGCTCGATCAGTTCTGATTTTGTCATGAAGACATCCTTGGCGGAAGCAGATAAAGGTCCTTAGATCAATAACTTACAATCTGTAGTAATAATTTGCAAGCATAAAAAAAACCCCACCTCCTTTTCAGGAGATGGGGTTTTCTTTACCAGCGGTTAATACTTACAATAAGTACTAACTGGGGTTATAAGTTAAAAACTTATTCGCCTTTCTGACTCAACTGCTCTTTGATAAGGTCGCCAATGGTAGTAGGTCCCTTAGCTTCAGACTCAGACTTAGCACGCTGATCAGCAACGGCTTGCTTCTCGGCTACTGCATCTTTCGACTTAATAGATAAGTTGATTACGCGGTTCTTACGATCGACGTTAGAGATGATAGCTTCTACTTCATCGCCTTCTTTCAATACGTTGCGTGCATCTTCAACTTTTTCACGGCTAATTTCAGACGCCTTCAAAGTTGCTTCAACGCCTTCAGCGATTTCAATGATAGCGGCTTTCGCATCTACAGAAATAACCTTACCTTTAACCATGGTGCCTTTGTCGTTTTCAGAAGCGTATTCAGCGAAAGGATCGCTGTCTAGCTGCTTAACGCCTAGCGAGATGCGCTCACGTTCAGGATCGATAGAAAGGATAACGGTTTCTAGCTCATCGCCCTTCTTGTATGCACGAACGGCTTCTTCGCCAGTATCGTTCCAAGAAATATCAGACAAGTGAACCAAACCGTCGATGCCGCCATCTAGACCGATAAAGATACCAAAGTCAGTGATTGACTTGATCTTTCCAGAGATCTTAGCGCCCTTCTCAAACTTAGTACCAAACTCTTCCCATGGGTTCATGGTGCACTGCTTGATACCTAGAGAGATACGACGACGCTCTTCGTCAATATCAAGAACCATAACCTGAACATCATCACCAACCTGAACAACTTTAGATGGGTGTACGTTCTTGTTAGTCCAATCCATTTCAGAAACGTGTACTAGACCTTCAACGCCTTCTTCTAACTCAGCGAAACAACCGTAGTCAGTCAAGTTCGTTACTTTAGCAGTAACGATTGCGCTTTCTGGGTAACGTGCTTTGATCTCAACCCATGGATCTTCACCCAATTGCTTAAGACCTAGAGATACACGGTTACGCTCGCGATCGAATTTTAATACTTTAACGTCGATTTCGTCGCCAACAGCAACGATTTCACTTGGGTGCTTAATACGCTTCCAAGCCATGTCAGTGATGTGCAATAGACCATCAACGCCACCTAGATCAACGAAAGCACCGTAGTCCGTTAGGTTCTTAACGATACCTTTAACAGACTGACCTTCTTGCAAGTTAGCAAGCAACTCTTCGCGCTCTTGGCTGTTAGCAGCTTCAAGAACAGCACGACGAGAAACAACAACGTTGTTACGCTTAGCATCTAACTTGATCAGTTTGAAATCTAATTCTTTACCTTCCAAGTGCAAAGTATCGCGCACTGGACGGATGTCAACCAAAGAGCCAGGTAGGAATGCACGAATGTTGAACAATTCAACCGTGAAACCGCCTTTAACTTTACCGTTGATAACGCCTTTAACAACCGCGTTTTCTTCGAATGCTTTCTCAAGCTCTTTCCAAGCTTCAGCGCGCTTCGCTTTTTCACGAGATAGCTTAGTTTCACCAAAACCATCTTCTACTGCGTCAAGAGCAACAAGAGTCTCATCGCCAATCGCTACTTCCAACTCGCCTTTGTCGTTTAAGAACTGGCTGCGTGGAATGATCGCTTCAGACTTAAGACCAGCGTTAACGGTTACCCAATCACTATCGATATCTACAACAGTACCGGTAACGATAGAACCTGGCTTCATGTCTAGCGTCAGTAACGACTCTTCAAATAACTCAGCAAAATTTTCCATTAATACATCCTATAAAGCTTGGTGTAGGCTACCCCGAGGTTCGTGGCGTTGAAAACGATCACGGGTTTGGGCCAGACTAATCACCCCCTAAACAGTCAGATATTTAGGGTCATAATAAAAAACTCCGCACATTCCGTACTGGTGTACGCCTGACAATGTGCAGAGTTTTTAAGGTTTGTGGCGACTGTGTTAATTATTCATTAACCAGCCCCGTTATTTAGTCAATATCAAGTGAGCAAGCCAGCCTTTTTAGCGGCCTGCTGAACCTGTTCAAACACGGCGTCTATGCTCATGCTTGTGCTATCGATAATAATAGCGTCTTCTGCAGGCTTTAATGGCGCAACAGTCCGGTTCATGTCGCGATCATCTCGCGCTTTAATATCTTCAATAATGCGCGCAAGACTAGCATTATTACCGCTTTCGAGCAACTGCTTATAGCGGCGCTCACCCCGCTCTTTGGCGCTCGCCGTTAAATACACCTTTAATTCTGCATTAGGGAAGACAACCGTACCCATATCACGACCATCAGCGATTAAGCCAGGCTGCTGCTGGAATGCTCGCTGGCGCTCTAATAGCGCATCACGAACCACATTGACCGCAGCCACTTGAGAAGCAATCGCGCCTGTTTCTTCGGTGCGCAAATCAGACGTCACATTCTCGCCTTCCAAAATAACCCGTACACCGGCTTGCTCAGCAGAAACCTTAAACTGCACATCTAAATGTGCAGCAATCGCTTCCAGACCGGCTTCGTTATCCATCGCTACCGCATGCTGTTTGGCAGCCAATGCGGTCACGCGGTATAAAGCACCGCTGTCTAACAAAGCCCAGTTTAATTTAGCCGCCAACATTTGGCACAGTGTGCCCTTACCAGCACCCGATGGACCATCAACCGTAATAACAGGGCCGGTTAACAGTGTCTCTGGTAAATCCTTGACTTCAATATCACTCATCAGAAATGCCTTTTATTAAGTGTCTTGTACTGAAACTTGAATACCCGCAGCGCTCGCCAGCTCAACGAAACCTGGGAATGAAGTCGCGACGTTAGCGCAATCGTTTACCACAATTTCGGTATTTGCACGCAATGAGGCAATCGTAAAACTCATCGCAATGCGGTGATCATCAACACTATCGACTTCGCCGCCATTGAAAGACCCTTCACTGCCGAAGCCTTTAATAATCGCGCCATCTTCAGTACCCACGGCATCGACGCCCAATATCTGCAAACCATCAATCATGGCCTGAATGCGGTCACTCTCTTTAACCCGTAACTCTTCAGCACCGGTCAAAACTGTGGTGCCTTCTGCACAAGAAGCGGCAATAAAGATAGAGGGAAATTCATCAATCGCCAACGGTACCTGATCTTCAGGAATCTGTATCCCTTGCAACTGAGCGCTACGAATACGTAAATCAGCCACCGGCTCACCACCGACCTCACGCTCGTTCAACATTTCGATATTCGCGCCCATCAGGCGAAGAATATTAATCACACCGACACGGGTTGGGTTTATGCCTACGTGCTGCAGTGTAATGTCTGAATCTTTGGCAATGCTGGCCGCGACTATAAAGAAGGCCGCAGAAGAAATATCCGACGGTACATCAATTTGGGTGGCGGTTAGCGTACCACCCGGGCGAACCGTTACTTTAGGTCCATCAACCTCAACCGGATAACCAAAACCTTTTAACATGCGCTCGGTATGATCACGCGTCGGGGCAGGTTCAATAACAGTGGTCTCACCTTCAGCATAAAGGCCTGCCAATAGCAGACAACTTTTTACCTGCGCGCTCGCCATTGGCAATACGTAGTGAATTCCTTTTAACGGCTGACCGCCTTTAATCGTCTCTCTACCTTTAATTCTTAGGGGCGGACGACCATTGTCAGCAGATTCTATAACTGCCCCCATCTCACGCAGTGGATTCGCCACACGATTCATTGGACGCTTAGATAATGACTCGTCACCGGTCATTTCGACATCAAAGTTTTGTGCAGCCATCAAGCCTGATAGCAAGCGCATTGATGTGCCTGAGTTACCCAAGTACAAGGCATTCGGTGGTCTTTTTAAACCGTGTAGACCGACACCATGAACCGTCACGCGACCTCTATGAGGCCCCTCGATGACAACACCCATATCACGGAAAGATTGCAGGGTAGCAAGACTGTCTTCACCCTCTAAAAAACCGGTCACTTCTGTGGTACCTTCTGCCAAAGAACCTAGCATGATGGATCGATGAGAGATTGATTTATCACCAGGAACACGGAATTCACCGGAAAGTTTGCCACCCGGTGCTGCTACATAATTTACAGTCTGACTTGTCATGGATTCCACATACGCTCTACGAGCCAATATTTTAGTAAAATGGTCTCGTGCTGCTTTCGCACGAGTAAAGGTGCCCATCATTTGAGTTTTATCTTCACTAGCAACGACTTCACGCAGCTGCTGTAAATCGGCGGTGAATAAATCCAATGCCTTTAATACTTCGTCTTTATTGCCGACAAAAATATCACGCCACATAATCGGGCTACTTGATGCAATACGGGTAAAGTCTCGAAAACCACCCGCGGCATAATTAAAGATATCTTTGTTTTCATGATTATTGGCCAGGGTATCAACGAGTGAATAGGCCAATAAATGCGGTAAGTGACTGGTTGCTGCCAAGACTTCATCATGATGTCGTACTGACATCATTTCAACCACCGCACCGGTTAATTCCCAAGCATCCGTTACTAGATCTAAAGCCCGCTCACAGGTGCGCTGCTCGGGGGTTAAAATAACTTTATGACGCTTAAATAGATTTTCATCGGCGGCCGAAACCCCACTGCGCTCAGAGCCCGCAATCGGGTGCCCTAAAACAAAGCGATCAAAATTGTCGCCCAGTACTTTCGATACATCTTTAGAGATATTGCCTTTGACACTGCCAACGTCAGTAAGAATGGTTTTCTCACCGATCACCGGCTTAATCTGCTGCAGTACTTCTGCGACCGCTAAAATAGGCACAGAAATAATGACTAGGTCAGCAGCACTCACCACATCCACAATGTCTAACGAGTAATCATCAATCAAACCCGCCTGCAACGCTTGCTGCATAGAATCGACGTTTCTATCAAAACCAGAAACAGAGCCGACACTGTTAGCCGCCTTTAGCGCCTTCACCCAAGAGCAACCAATTAATCCTAAACCAATAATGGCAACCTTGGGTATAAACAGCTTACGAACTGAGCGAACATGACTCAAGAGCGAGCATCCAACAAAATCTTCGTCAGTTTAGTGACAAATACTTCGTTTTCAGCTTTAGTACCAATGGAAACGCGTAAGTGATTTGGCATTTCATAATTGGCAATGGCACGAATAATAACGCCCGCCGCTAATAACTGGTCATTGACCTCTGCAGCAGAAATCCCTGCAGGTTTTTGCTTTACTAAACCTTTAAAAAGAAGATCCGGTATTTCAAAACTGATAAAATTCCCCACAGAGGGGATATAAGGCAGACCCAATTCATCAAGTGAATGCGTTAGATACGCCATGCCCTCATCGTTCACCGCCCTACTCTCAACAACGTAGTCATCATCACCTAACGTTGCAATAGCCGCAGACAAGGCAAAAGAATTGACATTAAAAGGTGGGCGTACACGATTCATCAAATCAGCGATCTCTGCACTCGAAATACCATAACCGACTCGCAGAGCGGCTAAACCATAAGCCTTGGAAAAAGTTCTCGTCACCACAAGATTGGGATAGTCTGCTAATAAGGTTAAACCATCGCAATAATCCGCTTCATTCACATACTCAAAATAAGCTTCATCTAATACGACGACAACATCACTGGGCACCTTTGCCATAAAATCTACAATGTCGTGTTGAGTTAACCAAGTACCCGTCGGGTTATTGGGGTTAGTCACGAAGACTAAACGGGTCTTATCCGTAATCGCTGCCGCCATCGCCTCAAGGTCATGAGCATAATTTTTTGCAGGAACGACGTTACATTCGCCCCCTTGAACTTTTGTCACTAGGCCGTAAATTGCAAACGCATGCTGCGAAAATACAACTTCATCACCCTTGCTAATAAAACAAGTAACAATAAAATCCAAGATGTCACTAGAACCATTACCCAAAGTAATATTCTCTGGCGCGATGGATACTGACCCAATACTCAACTTCTTACACAGAGCTTGCTTAAGATCAAATCCATTACCATCGGGATAACGGGTTAATTCACGTACTTCTGCTTGCATTGCCGCAATGGCTTTTTTACTGGGACCAATAGGATTTTCGTTACTCGCAAGCTTTACGATGTCATGAGCCTTTAAACCAAACTCGCGCGCTAGCTCATCAATCGGCTTGCCCGGCTGATAAGGACGTAACCCCTGAATTTCTGCTCGCGCTTTTTCACACAAGGCCTTCATTTTAATATCATCTACTTTCTGATCAGTCACAATACTCACCCTACAAAGTTTCTATTGAAAGCACCGCTTAAAATTTAACTACAGCACTGCTTTAGGGTATGAGCCCAAGCATTTAAAATCGGTACATTGCTGCTGCACTAACGCCATGGCATTAGCGACTTTTTCTTCGTTTTGATGACCTTCTAGGTCGATAAAGAAAATATAATTCCACGTGCCAGATTTAGACGGGCGAGTTTCGATACGTGTTAAACTCACACCCTTTTCATGAAACGGTGCCAATATATGATACAAGGCACCGGGCTCATTTTTGCTGGCCACTAATAAGGATGTTTTATCATCACCACTAATTTCCGTTGTCTGCTTACCTATAATTAAAAAGCGCGTGGTATTGTCGGGCATGTCTTCAATATTCGCGGTAGCAATCTCTAAATGATAGAGCTCAGCCGCCGCGTCACTGGCAATCGCCGCCGCACCCTCTTCTGCTTGTGCGCGACGAGCGGCTTCTGCATTTGAACTGACAGCAATACGCTCAATGCCTGGCCAATTTGCATCTAGCCACTGACGACATTGCGCCAACGATTGGGCATGAGAATAAACCTTGGTCGGCTTGGCAATGCCACCTGTTAAAGTCTCTTCTTTTAACACCTCTTCTTTTAATACCTCTTCTTTTAACAAGAAATGATGATGAATTCTTAACGCCACCTCTCCACAAATATTTAAGTTAGAGCCGACAAAACTATCCAAAGTATGAGTAATCACACCTTCCGTTGAATTCTCAACAGGGACAACACCAAAGTTAGCACCGCCTGCTTCTACTTCACGAAACACATCTTCAATCGAACCCTGACTTTGGCATTCAACCGCATGACCAAAATGCTTTAACGCCGCTTGCTGGGTAAACGTTCCTTCTGGCCCTAAATACGCAATCTTCATGGGTTCTTCAAGCGCCAAACACTGCGACATAATTTCACGGAATAAGCGCGCAACACCTTCCGCGGGCAGCGGCCCTTGATTGCGTTCCATCACTCGACGCAAAACCTGCGCTTCGCGCTCAGGACGGTAAAAGACAATAGATTCACCTGGCTTAGAAAAATGCTCTTTTACGTCGGCAACTTTCTGAGCACATTGAGCGCGTTTATTGACCAGCTGCTGAATCTGCTGATCAACACTGTCGATCTCATCCCTCAGCTTGCCTAACTCTTCAGCTTCTGTGGTAAAACTATTACTGGTCATGGACACCGTCTTCATCAAAATTATTAAAAGCTTACTTTCGCAAACCTAGCTATTCTCTTTCGCAAACTCAGCCATAAAAGCAATCAATGCATCCACTGCTTTTTCTTCAACCGCATTATAAATACTGGCACGCATGCCACCCACACTGCGGTGGCCCGCAAGATTTAATAAACCTGCCTTTTCACTCGCTGCCAAAAAAGCCTTATCCAAATCTGAATTAGCCAAGATAAACGGCACATTCATGATCGAACGATTATTGATCGCCACAGGGTTCGAATAAAAGGCATTCGCATCGATAAAACGGTATAACTTTTGCGCCTTACGCTGATTGATTTCAGCCATGGCTTCAATACCACCTTGATCTTTTAACCAAGCGAACACCAAACCGGCCAAATACCAACCGTAACTCGGGGGTGTATTGTACATCGAGTCGTTATCAGCCAACACTTTGTAATCGAACAGGGTTGGCGTACCTTCTAAGGTATTCCCAAGCAAATCATCACGAATAATCACAATGCACAAACCTGCGGGACCTATATTCTTTTGAGCACCCGCATAAATCATGGCAAATTTAGACACGTCGATTTCTTCTGACAAAATAGCAGACGAATAATCAGCAACCAAAGGAATACCGTTGGTTTCGGGTATGTAGTCAAATTTAACACCACCAATGGTTTCGTTTGGAGTGTAATGAACATAAGCAGCGTCAGGGTTGAGTTTTAACTCTTTTTGACTCGGCGCAGACGTGAATTGATTGCCCTCAGTTGTTGCAGCAACATTGACCTCACAATAACGTCTCGCCTCAGCAATCGCTTTCGTCGACCATTGACCCGTATTAATGTAGTCCGCTGTTTTTTTACCCCGCAACAAGTTCATAGGTACCATAGTGAACTGACTGCTGGCACCGCCCTGCATAAACAAAACTTTATAGTTATCAGGAATCACCATCAAATCACGTAAGTCTTGCTCTGCTTTTTTGGCAATGCTTACAAACTCAGGAGAACGATGACTCATCTCCATAACCGACAAGCCTTTACCTTGCCAGTTTAGCAAGTCAGATTGGGCTTTAGTCAATACATCATTAGGAAGTGCCGCAGGACCTGCGCAAAAGTTGTATAAACGAGACATTTTTTCACTCATTCCATTCATCAAGTTGATCATTAATTGAAATATTAAATTGGATTCTAACAAACGAAAAAGGCCGATTCTCATCAGCCTATCTTTCTAACATTTACTTCTTAACATTTGCTCAGTTTAAGACGATTAAACGGTCTGCTTTCTTAGACTGCGTATCTTGTGCTTACCGAAAGCGGCCACTATTAGCGCCATAAACAAACCCGCGAATAAACCAGCCACTAAAGCCAACGCCATGATTACAAGCTTACGAGGTTTAATCGGGCTAACGGGCACAACAGCCACCTCATCGATACGAGCCAATCTGATTTTACTAAAATCAATTTCTAGAGCTTGCAAGGCCTCTATCTGTAATAGCAACTGGGGTAGACCCGCAATGAAATGATCCTCACCAAGGGCTAAATTTAAAGCAATCTCTTCACGAGAGGTAAGCGCCTTAATTTCTGCCTTAATGGCCTTTGAACCCAGCATATATAAAGGAGGCAACTGTCCACCCACTAAATCCATATTCCGATAAACAGGATCCTCCTGCCCCACCGCCAGCGCTATACTCGTGGCTTCTTTAAGCTCTAAAATACGACGAATTTTATTACCAAAATATGCTTTACGTATAATATC
>JBNMOT010000066.1:0-17401 GCA_051275515.1 Oleispira sp.
GTTTCAGGCGGTTATTTAGAAGTTCAGCCAAACAATATTTCTGTTTTGGCTGATACCGCCTTGCGTGCTGCTGACCTCGATGAGGCCGCAGCACTAGAAGCACAGAAACATGCTCAGCAAGCGTTAGAGAATCAGAGTGCAGACTTTGATTATTCACGCGCTATGTCTCAGTTGGCAGAAGCCGCAGCTCAGTTGCGTACGATCCAGCAGATTCGTAGTAAGTTGAACAGATAATCTAGTTTAACTAGAGATTTTGCTTCTAAAAAAGCCGAATCCCAGTAATGGGATTCGGCTTTTTTATGTCTGAATTTTGTACGTAAGTGATGTAATTAACCATCTTGGTTAATTCGCTTTGTTAGTACACTTAATACGGTCGAATATTGATCATTAGGCACCTGGCAGGTTCCTGCATTTCTATGGCCGCCCCCTTCATGCTCAAGGCAAAGCTCACCAATATGCGTGTTATGGCTGCGATTGATAATAGAACCGCCTACGGCAAAAACAGTATTTTGTTTCTTCAAACCCCAGAGCACATGAATAGAAATATTCTGTTCCGGGTAAAGGGCATAAATCATGAAACGGTTGCCCGCATAAATGACTTCTTCATCGCGTAAATCCAATACAACCAAATTCTGTTGGACAGAAGAACAGCGTTTTAGTTGATCTTCAAACTGTTGCCTGTGGCTGTTATACAGTTCAACTCGTTCTTTAACATCTTCTAATTGTAAGATTTGCTCGATGTTGTGGTCACGGCAATAATCAATAAGCTCCATCATGAGCTGATAGTTACTGACTCGAAATTCACGGAAGCGACCAAGGCCGGTCCGCGAATCCATCAAAAAGTTGAGCAGTACCCAGTTTTGAGGGTTAAGAATTTCATCTTGACTGAATTGGGCAGAATCGGCTTTATCGACTGCATCCATCATCTCCAAAGAGATGTCAGGGAAGCGTGTTCGACCCCCATAATAATCATAAACGACCCGGGCCGCGGAAGGCGCTTCGGTATCGATAATGTGATTATCAGGGACATTATCACCAAGACGTTTGATTTCAGAAGCGTGGTGGTCAAAGCTTAAATGGCAGCCTGCCACATAAGGCAAGTTGGTCGTGATATCGTTGGGACCAATATCAATAATACCATCTTGCATATCTTTGGGATGAACAAAAAGGATGTCGTCAATCATCCCTAAATCTTTGAAAAGTACGGCACAGACTAAGCCATCGAAATCACTACGGGTTACTAAACGGAATTTTTGTTCTGACACTGTGCTCTCCAATATTGGCGCGTAGACTGGATTAAAAACAGTCATGCTTTGTGTTGAGCATAGTAGAAATTTCACACTCAGCGAGATATTGCTTACAAAGCGTTCCACAGTGTATCAAACATCATTTGGTGGGTTCCTGATATGGCATCACTATCAATCACAACGACGACCGGAAAGTTATTTCTGGTTAAACTGATCATGGCGACTTTAGGGGGGTATATTGCAATATACGAAGCATCCCCTTCACCTTTCATCCATTTTCGTTCAGCAAGATCAGCTTCATCCCCGCCCGCACCAATTGCGAGTACGCGAACAAAAATACCCTTAGCAATACGCTGTTTCGTAAAAGTAGGAAAAGGTCGGTATAGATGCTCACGTAATGCTTGAGTTGAAATAACCGAGTAAGATTTATTTCCTTTGTCGGTAGAGCTAAGAATATCCTTTAATACATACTCTACGCCTTCGTCTCCCTCATAAAAACGCACATTACTGGTGGCAAATTCAGGTTTTAGATGCCGAAGCGTTGGAATGATCTCTGTTTTTAAACTGCTAAGAACCGTTTCAAGTTCTTGCTGCTTTTCTTCCGCTAAGGCTAATAATCGTGACGGGTCTTCTGCTTGGAATATGCGTCGCTTCCCTTTTGGAAGATAATTAACAATCCCCTTTTTAACGAGAATTTTTAGAGTTTCATAGCTGCTGCCACGATTAATATTCGATTTTTCAGCTAAGTCGCGAATAGAAGTGGGGCCTAATTCCAATAACGCGAGATAAATAGAAATTTCCCTATCATTGAGACCCAGGGATTTGAGTGGCGATAAGTTCATGGTATTCCTGTAAAGCGCTTAGACAATAATCGCTAAGATACTATGAACTGAAGATACACTATTTATTAATAATCATTGTCATTTTTTTTGTGACAAAATACGTTGTAAATATAAAGAAACACCATAAAATAATGCGCTATCAAAATTTCATGACATTTTGTCGGGTATTTATAAAGCCTAAGCGATAAAAGGTGTCTACAAGTAAGTTACAAGGAAGCACATAATAATAATGACTATCGACGTCGTAATACTCGCAGCCGGCCAAGGCTCGCGCATGAAGTCTCAATTACCCAAGGTTCTTCACCCAATCGCCGGTAAATCAATGTTAGCTCACGTATTAGACAGTGCAAAAGCCATAAAGGCTGATGCGATGCATGTGGTTATTGGTCATGGTGCAGAAAAAGTAAAAGCCGCTTTTGTTAATGAAGAAAATCTAACCTGGGCCTTACAAAGCGAACAAAAAGGCACGGGTCATGCTGTCATGATGGCTTTGGGTTCTTTAGCCGCTGAAGGCACTACCTTAATTTTGTATGGTGACGTGCCGTTAACTCAGCCAGATACATTACAAACTTTGATTGCGTTAGCCAACGATAAACAACTGGGTTTGTTGACCGTTAATATGGCGGATAGCTCGGGCTATGGCCGTATCGTGCGTGATGATAATAATTTAGTCACCGCAATCGTTGAGCATAAAGATGCTAACGAAGAGCAGCGTTTAATCAAGGAAGTGAATACCGGTATCCTTGCCGTGCCCACAGCCAAGCTGCATCAATGGTTGCCGACGTTAAGTAACGATAATGCTCAAGGTGAATATTACCTTACGGATATCATCGCGATGGCGGTGAAAAATGGTCTTACAGTAGCAACACTGCAACCCGAGAACGAGCAAGAAACTTATGGTGTCAATAATCGACAGCAGCAAGCAGAACTTGAACGCTGGTATCAAACACAACAAGTGAACACTTTGATGGCTAATGGTGTGACGGTATTAGATCCAGCTCGTCTAGATATCCGCTTAGGAAATAATAAGAACGCCTGCCTAAAAGTCGGTAATGATGTGGTTATCGATGTAAATGTCATTTTAGAAGGTGAGATTACTTTAGGTGATGGCGTAGAAATTGGTCCAAATTGCATCATTAAAAACTCTATTTTAGCCGCAGGCAGCAAAGTAGCAGCTTTCTCGCACATTGAAGACGCTATGGTTGCTAAATATTGTGTTATTGGCCCTTATGCGCGTTTGCGTCCAGGTGCTGATCTTGCTGACGGTGCCAAAGTGGGTAACTTCTGCGAAGTGAAAAAATCTCAGATTGGCGCCGGCGCTAAAGTCAATCACCTAACCTATATCGGTGATGCAACTATTGGGGCTAATGCCAATGTCGGTGCAGGTACGATTACCTGTAACTACGATGGGGTCAATAAATTCAAAACGGAAATTGGTGAGAATGCCTTTATTGGCTCCAATTCTTCGTTAGTTGCCCCAGTAACCATTGGTGCTAATGCAACGGTAGCGGCGGGATCGACGGTCACGAAAGATGTGGCGGCAGATGAATTAGCCGTTGCTCGCGGTAAGCAACGAAATATCAGTGGCTGGCAGCGTCCAGCAAAAATTGAAAAATAAATAGAAATACGTGTTGGATTAAACGGAAGATAAAAAAATGTGCGGAATTGTTGGTGCTATTGCACAGCGTAATGTTAGTGAGATTTTATTAGAAGGCCTGCGTCGCCTTGAATACCGGGGTTATGACTCCGCGGGTTTAGCCATCTTAAATGCACAGGGTGATATCCAACGTATTCGTGCATTAGGTAAAGTCATCGAATTAGAAAAAGCCATTCAAGTTGCCGAAGAAGGCTTATCGGGTACTATCGGTATTGCTCATACTCGTTGGGCGACACACGGTGCACCCAGTGAAGACAATGCCCATCCCCACATGTCTTCTGACGATATCGTCTTAGTTCATAATGGCATCATCGAAAATTACCAAGACCTTAAGGCTGAACTAAAAACGCAAGGATATGTGTTTAATTCTCAAACAGATTCTGAAGTTGTAGTGCACTTAATTCACCGTGAATTGAAACAGCACGATTTTGCGCAGGCTGTTAAAAATGCCATCTCTCATCTTGAGGGTGCTTATGCCTTAGCGATAATGCAAAAAGGCAACCAAGATGAATTATGGGCTGCCCGCCAAGGTTCACCCTTGGTAATCGGTGTCGGTATGGATGAATATTATATTGGTTCAGATCCGCTCGCGTTATTGCAAGTAACTGACCGCTTCATTTATCTTGAAGAAGGCGACCTCGCCCATATAACGCGCAAAAAACTGACTATTTTAGATAAAGACCAACATGTTGTAGAACGGGATATCAGCGTTTTTGATCACAAGATAGGCACCGCGAGCAAAGGTGAATATAAGCACTTTATGCTCAAGGAAACCTTTGAGCAGCCAACAGTCATTAAGCAGTGTTTAGAAGGTCGTATTTCAGCCACTAAAGTACTCGATCAGGCTTTCGGTGTAAAAGCCGCTGATATTTTAGATCAAGTCGAAGCGGTTCAAATCATTGCCTGTGGTACCAGTTACCATTCAGGCATGGTCAGTAAGTACTGGATTGAAAAATACGCAGGCATTCCTTGCCAAGTTGAAGTGGCCAGTGAGTTCCGTTATCGCCATACGGTCATTGCTAAAAATACTTTATTGATCACCATTTCTCAATCGGGTGAAACGGCCGATACGTTAGCGGCGCTGCGTAAAGCGAAAGAAAAAGGGGTATTAGCCAGTATGACAGTATGTAACGTACCTGGCTCTTCCTTAGTGCGTGAATCAGATCTTTGCTTAATGACTAACGCCGGCCCTGAAATTGGTGTTGCTTCGACGAAAGCCTTTACCACTCAGTTAACCGCCTTGTTATTGCTAACGGTGGCATTAGCCAAACGCAACGGTATGAGCGCAGCGGCTGAAACTGAAATAGTAGAAGCGTTGCATCAATTACCTGAATTAGTCGAGAAAGCACTCACATTAGATCCTGTAATTGAAAAAATCAGCCAGCTATTTGCTGACAAGCATCACAGCTTGTTTTTAGGCCGTGGCCCTATGTATCCGATCGCTCAAGAAGGTGCATTAAAGCTAAAAGAGATTTCTTATATTCATGCAGAAGCCTATCCCGCGGGTGAGCTGAAGCACGGCCCATTGGCTTTAGTCGATGAAGATATGCCGATTATTGCCGTCGCGCCAAAGAATGACTTATTAGAAAAACTGGTTTCAAATTTAGAAGAAGTGAAGGCTCGGGGTGGTGAGCTATTTGTTTTTGCAGATGAATCGGTGAACCTACATGATCTAGATGATCATCACCTAGTATCTTTGCCGACGGTGCCCAGCTGCTTGGAGCCGATTGTGTATATCATTCCTTTGCAGTTGTTGTCTTATCACGTTGCGGTATTGAAAGGCACGGACGTTGATCAGCCACGTAACTTAGCGAAGTCGGTAACCGTTGAGTAGCTAAAGTTGATTGATTGAATGATCAATCAACTTTTATAAGACCAGAAACACAAAAGCCCAGTACAGTGACTGGGCTTTTTTGTGATTTTTTATTAAGCAACAACTTAGAGCGCTGTGCTTATAAAATAAAAATCATGTAATCATTAGCAAGTATCGATTAGATACCTTCGAAAGAATATTCGTCTAAATGTTTTTCTAATGATTTACGCTCGAGATGCGCTTCAATTGCACGCCGTGCCATTAACTTATTGGATGCCGAAGATTTTTTATTAACAACGACATTTCCTTCCTTGTCAAAAGAAACAACCTGCTCAACAGATTTTTCATGTGCGCTTAATGCTGTCTTAGCTGCCCTAGCCATGATAATTCTCCTTGGTCTTACTATTCGTAGTTAAAAATATAAAATATATTTTTTTAAGCCACAATTGTTATTTTTATTGTCTTTAAAATAATGACAGTTTTCATGCTAATTGCAATAGATTAATTATCTAGTTTTAGTGATTTAATGCTCTCTTTGATGGCATTTAAGTGTTCAACAAAATCCGGTCCGCGGCGCTGAGTAACCGCAATTGCGAGCATATCGATGACCATTAGGTGCGCAATACGCGACGTCATTGGGGTGAACTGATCGGTATCTTCATCAATATTAATATAGATAGGTATGTCTGCCGCCAAACTGATGGGCGTCCCTTCTGGCGCCAAACAAATAACAGTGGCGTTATAGGTCTGAGCAAGCGTAATGGAATGGAGTAAATCTTTGGTGCGACCACTTTGGGAAATTGCCACAACAACGTCTTTTTCATTGAGAGTGACGGCTGACATCGATTGCATGTGAGGGTCACTGTAGGTTGCTGTGGCAATTTGTAAGCGAAAAAATTTATGCAAAGCATCGGTTGCCACCGCCGCGGAAGCACCAAAGCCATAAAATTCAACGCGCCTAGCTCTGCTGATTACAGCAGACGCTTTAGCAATCTGATGGGGTAATAACTGGTCCTTAACTTCGTGCAGTCGCTGAATAGTTGTATCCGCGACTTTCTCACAAATATCTTCAATCGAATCATCTTCAGCAATTGCAAATTGGCCAATGTTATTAGCAATCGCGAGATTTTGTGCCAGTTTAACCTTGAACTCTTGAAAGCCATTGCAATGAATGGCACGACAGAAGCGAACAATCGTGGGTTCACTGACCAAGGCTTCTTGAGCTAGGTCGACAATGCGCATGTGGATCACCGATGCAGAGTTAGCGATAACATAATCGGCTACCTTCACTTCTGATTTACGCATGCTGCTGCGATATTGCTCAATGTTGGCTAATATTCCATGACCGTAACTGGCTGAGTTTGACACTGTATTGTCCATTTTAGAGATAAATTGAGTATAACAGGGCTCTGCTAAATACGAGTCTGTATAAATAACCAGTCTTTTATAAGTCTACTCTGGAGCTAGGCGAACATTCTGGTACACTGCTTGCCATGGACGTATCAAGTATTTTAGATCATTTAAATGATCCGCAACGCAACGCCGTTGCCGCTAATAGCAAACATCAAATGGTTCTCGCCGGTGCCGGAACGGGTAAGACTCGAGTGCTTGTGCACCGCATCGCTTGGCTGTTGCAGGTAGAGAACATTTCGCCGTTTTCAATTATGGCGGTGACCTTTACCAACAAAGCCGCCAAAGAAATGCGTGCGCGACTGGAAGCGCTCATCCAGGTCCCCGTCAACGGGATGTGGGTAGGGACGTTTCACGGTCTTGCGCACCGTTTATTAAAGCAACATTGGCGTGAAGCGAACCTGCCACAGAACTTTCAGATTCTTGATAGCGACGATCAGCTTCGATTAGTTAAACGAATTTTAAGAGCAACGGGAGTGGATGAAACTAAATTCCCTCCTAAGCAGCTGCAATGGTATATCAGTGGTCAAAAAGACGAAGGTCGTCGTGCCGCTCATGTTGTTCCCTCTGCCGATCCTTTTAGTCGAACTCAGCAACAAGTTTATCAAGCCTATGAGGACGCATGTCAGCAAGGGGGTATGGTCGATTTTGGTGAAATTTTATTACGCGCCCACGAACTCTGGTTGCATCACCCTGATTTATTAGCCCACTACCAAGGTCGATTCCGCAACATTTTAGTGGACGAGTTTCAAGATACCAACGACATTCAATACGCTTGGATTCGTATGCTTGCGGGCGATCAGGTGTCTGTGATGGCTGTGGGTGATGATGATCAGTCTATTTACGGTTGGCGTGGGGCCAAAATTGCCAACATCCGTAATTTCCAAACGGATTACCCCGGCGCTGAGCTGATTAAGCTCGAACAAAATTATCGATCTACCGCCACTATTCTTGCCGCGGCCAATGCGGTGATCGAAAACAATACCGGTCGCATGGGCAAAGAGTTAAAAACAGATGGTGAATTGGGCGAAAAGATCTCTCTTTATTCGGCCTTTAATGAACAAGATGAAGCTCGGTATATCGCCGATCAGATCGAAACATTTTCTAATACGGGTCGGGCGCGTAAAGATATCGCGATTCTTTATCGCTCTAATGCGCAATCTCGAACGCTGGAAGAATCATTATTGCGTCAAGGCATTCCTTATCGAATTTATGGTGGGCAACGATTCTATGACCGTTTAGAAATTAAAAATGCATTAGCGTATTTACGTCTGCTGTTAAATCGCCATGACGACGCAGCCGTTGAGCGCGTTATTAATGTACCCGCCCGTGCCTTGGGTGATAAAACGGTTGCCACGATTCGTGGCCATGCGCGTGAGCAAGGCTGCTCGATGTGGCAGGCGGTGTGTGAATCCGCTACTTTAGGTATCTTGCCAAAACGTGCCAGCGCTGCCGCGCAAGGGTTCGTCGATTTAATCGATACTATGGCTGAGGGTGCAGGGGAATTAGAGCTGCATGAAATTATGGATCACGTCATCACCCAAGCGGGTTTGATTGAGCACCATAAAAAAGAAAAGGGTGAAAAAGCGCAAGCGCGCTTGGATAACCTCGATGAATTAATCAATGCCGCGCGCCAGTTCATTACCCAAGATGGTGTTGATATGGCGATGATGGCTGAAGAAGCCGCTGCGGAGACAGGGGAAGATCCGGAAGCCTTAATGGACGGTGCGGCAGACAGTCTTTATGACCTAGCGGTGTTCTTAGATACCGCAGCGTTAGATGCCGGTGATACTCAAGCCAGTGAGCATGATGATGCGGTGCAGTTAATGACCTTGCACTCGGCCAAAGGTTTGGAATTTCCGTTAGTCTTTTTAACCGGTTTAGAAGAAGGTTTATTTCCGCATAAAATGTCGATGGACAGCGCGGACGGTTTAGAAGAAGAGCGCCGTTTGGCGTATGTGGGTATTACCCGTGCGATGGAACGTTTGGTGATTACCTATGCCGAAAACCGTCGTTTGCATGGCCAAGAAAATTTCAGTACACCTTCGCGCTTTATTCGTGAAATTCCTAACGACTATGTGCAAGAAGTCCGTTTAAAAAATACCATTAGCCGACCACTGACGGCGTCGAGATCTTCCAATCTAAGTTTTGCGGAAGATGCCCCAGAAGGCGTGCCGTTTAAACTGGGTGAGCGCGTCTTCCATGCGAAGTTTGGCGAAGGCCAAGTTCTACAATTTGAAGGTGGCGGTGCCAGTGCTCGTATTCAAGTGAATTTTGAATGGGAAGGGACTAAGTGGCTAGTCGTCGCGTATGCCAAACTGCAGTCGATGGATAATAATGATGATTTCTAACGATTAAAATAAAAAATAAAAAAGGAAAAACCTCATGCAGGTAAAGAATGCCTTATCAATAATTAAGCTGGGTCTATTCAGTTTAGTGGCGATGACGTTGATCGCTTGTGGGCCAGAAAAACAAGCAGCCGTCAGCGCAGAGGCTAAATCTCAGCAGACTTATAACTGGAAAATGGTGACCTCTTGGCCCAAAAACTTTCCGGGCCTAGGAACAGCTCCAGAGCGTCTTGCGGTCATGGTTGATGAAATGTCTGCGGGTCGCTTAAAGATTAAAGTCTATGGCGCGGGCGAACTCGTACCGGCCTTGCAGGTATTCGATGCGGTCTCTCAAGGTACTGCAGAAATGGGACACAGCGGTGCGTATTACTGGAAGGGTAAAATGCCCGCCGCGCAGTTTTTTACTTCCGTGCCTTTTGGTTTAACCGCACAAGAAATGAATGGCTGGATTTATCACGGTGGGGGTCTTGAGCTGTGGCAAGAACTGTATGCGCCTTTTAATTTAATTCCATTAGCGGCCGGTAATACTGGTGTGCAAATGGCCGGCTGGTTTAATAAAGAAATCAATTCAGTTGATGATCTTAAAGGTCTAAAAATGCGCATCCCTGGATTGGGGGGGGAAGTCTTGAAGCGTGCCGGCGGTACGCCAGTAACCTTACCGGGCGGTGAATTATTTACCTCATTACAAACCGGCGCGATCGATGCAACTGAATGGGTTGGGCCTTATAACGACCTCGCGTTTGGTTTGTACAAGGCCGCGAAGCATTATTATTATCCGGGTTGGCATGAGCCAGGCTCCATGATGGAATTAACGGTTAATAAGCCAGCCTTTGAATCGTTACCCAAAGATTTACAAGCGATAGTGACGGTTGCAGCGCAAGCAATTAACGCTGACATGTTGGCCGAATATACCGCCCGTAATAACGCCGCGTTAACGGAATTGGTTGAAAAACACGGTGTTGATCTGCGTGCGTTACCGGCGGATGTTTTAATTAAGCTACGTGAGCTGTCTGAAGAAGTGGTTGCGGAAGTGGCCGCGCAAGATCCTAAATCGCAGAAAATTTATGATTCTTATAAAAAATTCCGTGACGGTGTGGTGAAGTATCACGCGATCAGTGAGCAGTCTTTTATTAACGCCCGTTAGGATTTCTCTGCTATTTCTAACTTACCTTTTCACAGTTTTGTTAATTCAGTCAAGTACTCATATCATGCTATCCATTACTGAACATACTATCCAAATAGACAAATTGATCGCGCTACGTGCCTATTTGATTATGATCGCATTGACGGTCATCGCCTTTATAGTGCTGCAAGTATGGGGTATTAACGAATCTCTATTTTTTGCCATTAACGAAGCCTCTAAAGACCTTGTATCTGACGCAGTCGCGGCTCATTTAACCGAGTTGGGTAATGGTTCGATCGTAGGCGTTTTAGCCTTAGGTTTAACGCTAAAATACCCTGCTATCGCTAAACGTTTTTTGTTTATTACACTCATAGCCGGTATTTTAATCGCAGGTTTTAAACAGTTTTTTGCAGACCCCAGACCTGCTGGTGTATTAGCTCAAACCGATTTTTACATTATTGGCGATGTATTGAAGCAATACAGTTTTCCTTCGGGCCATACCACCACCGCGTTTGCGATGGCTGGATTTATTGTACTGACCTTTTCAAGTCTGCCGTTAAGAATCTTGGTATTGATGCTGGCGGTACTTGCGGGAGTTTCTCGTATTTCTGTGGGTGCTCATTGGCCGGAAGATGTTTTAGCGGGGGCCGTTCTGGGCTTGCTGATTGCTTATGTCGGTTGCTTATTAAGCCTAAAGCCGTTCTCGATTCAGGGCAGTTATTGTGCGGCCGCCTTTCTCGCGCTCGCCGCATTAATCGGCAGTCTTACCGCCCCAGCTGACTTTCCTGAAATTACCACGATAGCCTATGTTCGATTATTGTCTGCCGCGCTGTCGATAGCCGCATTGGCGTATTATTCCGCTCGTTTGAGTCAGTTGTACTTATCAAAAAAATCGTAACGCTCACTCAAACCGTCCGCTAAAGCTAAGCGTTAGCGTGGCACGTTTCTAATGCGGCCATGCTCGTCGACGGCAACATAAACGAAGATAGCATCCACGACTTTACGCCTTTCCTGCTCCCCCAGATTACGTGTCCAAATCTCTACATTGATCTTTATCGATGACTTACCAATATCTTCTAATTTAGTGTAAACGCACACCGCGGCACCGACGCGAATGGGCGACATGAATACCATAGAATCCATTGAAACATTAGCCACCCGCCCATCCGCAATCTTGCTGGCGACACTTTCTGCAGCCTCGTCCATTCGCGCAGCGACCCAGCCTCCTGAAATGCTACCATGAATATTGGTTTCTTGGCGGCCAGGAATTAAGCGTAAGCTCAGCTCACCATTAGGGGCGGGTTCTTGATCTTCGACATTAGAAGAGATCGCATCTTTTTTGTGGTTGTCGTTACGGGTGAAAATAGTCATTTTTATTATTATTCCTAGAAAATTTCTTTAGAAGGTTATTTTTAACATTATCCATAAATTTTATCGGGCAGCCAAGTGGCCAATTCTGGTATAAAACTCAATAACACCAGCATACCCACTTGGATCGCAATAAAGGGAAAAACTCCGCGATAAATGTCACTGGTTGGCAGTTCTTTGGGCGCTACTCCGCGTAAATAAAACAGGGCAAAACCAAAGGGAGGTGTTAGGAAAGACGTTTGTAAGTTGATGGCAATCATGATACCTAACCACACCGGGTCGATGCCCATTGCGAGTAAAATAGGGGCAACAATGGGTACGACCACGAATGTTATTTCGATAAAGTCGAGAATGAAACCTAATAAAAATATAACCAGCATCACCACTAACATCGCCCCGACTTTCCCACCGGGCATCGCTTCGAACAATGCCTGCACTTGCTCATCACCGCCAAAGCCACGAAAGACGAGGGAAAAGACCGCGGCGCCTATAAAAATCATGAAAATCATACTGGTGACTTTTAACGTGCCGTCCATGACTTCTTTCAATCGTGATAGAGAAAGCTGACCATACATTAAAGCAAGAATGGTGGCGCCTGCAGCACCGACGGCTGCCGCTTCTGTTGGCGTAGCGATTCCTGACAGTATGGAACCTAAAACCGCGAGCATTAACGCTAGCGGAGGTAGTAATCCCGCAAGTAACTGCTTAGCAAATTTAAAATCGAGTTCTGGTCGATCAACCACGGCAGGGGCGGCATGAGGTTTAAGCCAAGCGGTAAACCCCATGTAAAGCATGTACGAAACGACCAGTAATAAACCAGGAATTAAGGCACCTACAAATAAATCGGCGACCGATATCGACTTCGGGCTGAAAATACCCATACTGAGTTGAGCTTGTTGATAAGCGTTGGATAAAACATCACCGAGAAGGATAAGCGCGGTGGATGGCGGAATAATTTGCCCCAAGGTACCGGTTGCGCAAATATTCCCTGCCGCTAAAGAAGGACTGTAGCCATTCTTCAGCATGGCCGGTAAAGATATAAGGCCCATGGTCACTACCGTCGCACCGATGATCCCTGTGCTGGCAGCCATCAGCATACCGACCAGAATCACAGAAATACCAAGGCCGCCCCGGAGAGGGCCAAATAACAGCGCCATATTGTGCAGTAGGCGCTCCGCAATGCGTGATTTTTCTAACATGATGCCCATGAATACAAAAAGCGGCACGGCGATTAAAATTTGATTGCCTAAAATACCAAAAATACGATTGGGTAACGCACTCAAAAAAGCACCATCAAAACTGCCTGCGAGGTAGCCAACCCCAGCAATAATTAATGATGTGCCTGCTAATGAGAAAGCAACGGGGAAGCCCAACATTAATACTAAACAAATCGCGACGAATAATACGAGAGGCATCCATTCCATTATGAATGTCCTCCGGCATGTTCGGCGTTTGAGCTATTAATGCTTGAAAGTGGAATATTGAAAAGGCTTGCAAGCACATTTGTGGTTGCTTGCACGAGCAGCAGTATCGGCAAGACTACGATCAGTGTCTTTAGCAAATAGACAAAAGGTAGCCCCCCAGCTTCGTGAGATTTTTCACCATTAGCCCAAGCCATAAGCACGTAATCCGAGCTGATATAGATTAAGAATAAGCAGGTTGGTAATAATAGAAACAGTGTGCCAAATAGATCGATGCGTTGCTGAATCGCCGCTGGCCACTTGTGATAAAGCACATCTACCCGAACATGCCCCTGTTGCTGCCAAGTATAAGCCGCACCAAACATAAACAGAGACGCGTGTAAGTACATCACCGTTTCCTGCATCGCGATGGACGAATAGTCAAAAGCATAGCGTAAGATAACCACCAAACAGGTCACCACAACCATCGCCAGGGAAAACCAGCGGCAGGTTTTACCGATAAAGGTGGTAAAAGCGTGTAAGGCTAAAACAAAAGCATGTAAAGAAAAGGGCATGGGGTGCTAATTAAATTTTATTATTGAATGAGTCGAATTATACCTAAGCTGGGCCTGTATCCCAGTAATAACAGTAAGTTTACTGATATTTCACGATTGTTAATGATAACAATAATGGAATCAATGGCTTAGAGATCTGACCTGATAGAGAAAATAATTAAAAAAGGGATTGACGAAATAGGGGATGCTCTATACTATCCTGCCCCAGTTAGCCGACATAGCTCAGCTGGTAGAGCAACTGACTTGTAATCAGTAGGTCCCGAGTTCGACTCTTGGTGTCGGCACCAAATTCTAAAACCTCGTTATCGCAAGATGACGGGGTTTTTTTATGTCTGAAATTTAGAGCGCTGCGATAAGTGCGTGCTAACGACACTTACCAAGGCCGTCGGGTCAATCAACCCCATCATGTATTATTATGTTTAGTTTTGGGTACAGAAGCTTGGTTGGTTACTTTAAAGGTATCGAAAGTTTCTCTAAATACAATATTTTGTTAAAAGTGCATTTGCATGGAAATTGAATAGCCATCTTTTGAACTTTGCTTTAATAGTCCGTACTGCCACTCTCCCGCTTTGGGTGTGCCTTGATAGATACCCCAAGCTGCTTCAGCAGCAACTTTTAGAACATCAATCGTTGCAAGTTCACCCTGACCTAAATGGATATTATGAGACCAGTGGGTGAAGGGGTCATGTTGTTCGGTCCATTGTTGATGAAAGGCATCGTCTGATATTTCGTTGGCCGAGCAAGGAGCAAAGGTGAACGGAGCACATAAGCAGGTAAGACAAGCAGCACAAGGCCTTAACCAGCTTTGGCGACGTAAAGCACGATCAAGGTCTTTTTGCTCAATAAACCCAAGGGCCATTAAACAATACCCTACCGGTTTATTGTGAGCCGCTTGGTATTCTAAGGCGAGTTCAAGCTGCTGTTCTGAAATGACCTTTTTAGCTAATAATATTTGGCCTAAGCGTACGGGTATATCAGACATCAGGACCCCCCTAGTTAAGTTAATAAAATTACTCTACTTATAGACTGGCATAAGATTAAGATTTAACCAGCGGCTTTACTTAAACAATTAGTAAATAATGTAATGGTAAAAATATTAATGGGACGCTAACCTAAAGTTAATAGAATGTTATTAATTAAAAAAGCGATAGTCAGCGTGAGGTGGTTATGACGTGGCAGTACCCGATTGTTTGGTTAGCAGACGTTATGCGACCGCATAACTCAGAAATTGCTTTGGCGATGGTAGCAACATTATTGGTTATTTTTGGTGATCATATTAATCGAGGACTAAAATATTTGGTGCGTAAGCAACCCATTTGGCTCCGTGTTTTGGCATTTATTGGTTTGTGCAGTATTGGCTATGGCACCCTTTTGGTTTGGTTAGCACCGATATTGTCCAGTTTTTTACAGAATCAAAGTGCATTGGTCTATGTAGTAACGGTTATGGGCTGTTTTTTAGCGGTAGGAATGTTAGCGGAGCGTTTTCAGAAAGCGTAGTCAAAGAAAAGACAGTAGGGATAAATCTGTAAAGCAGAAATCGAAGTTGAGGATAAAAAGGGGAAGTAAATCTTGTTCAAATCCTTTAAAAAATAAGACGGGAGAACATCCTGTTCTTCCCGTCTCAGCACCCTAGCAGCCATCCAGTGGCTAACAATCTTCCTTGAAGCAGTCCGTGTCAGTATTGTCATCCTTAACCGTTACATCCTGTAACGCTGCCGTCCTTGTGCTATTAAAGTTAGCAGACTACGAAAAAAGTGAAAGAGTACATCGGCACAATTTATTTGAATTATGTGTTTTGTAATTAATAATATTCATGTATATCAACATCCTAGTAATATTATCAATAGTAAAAAGCTGATAGTAGTAAGGTATTGCAGACATAATCCCACCTATCGTGTGAGATATTTCTTACATGGTAATAGGTCAATATCGCACATTAAAAAACCGATTATTTGTAAGTAAACAGTAGTTATTAAGTAATTTAACGTATCTAAGGTTTCATCTATTGAATTCACTGTTCAGTTTTTTTGCGACAGAGGGCCTTACTTTCCTTAAGCGAGGGTATTTCCCTTTTTCTTCTCCGGCACAAATGCCTGAGCCGTGGTTGCAACCTGATTGTAATTACTTGGCTCAAGAATCGTTTGAAGTGTCAGCACAAGATTATCGTCGTTTCTTGCAGCAGCAGTATCAAGTTTTGCAACAATCATTAAAAGATATGATGACTTTTGATTATTTTGAGCAGCAGTCTGAAGCTAAAAGAGCCCAAATAGAACAATCGCTAATCGCGCAAAAGGAACAGTCAGGTGTAATAAAGCATTTTGCAACTGAGCGTTTACAAGATTGGCGTATTTTAGTGATGTTTACACATTGGCAGAATATTCAGCTGTGGCAGACCATGGCGGCCTCTGGGCAGGGGCTGGTGATTGAATTTGATTTAAATACCTCGGGTTTCCAGACTCAAGATTATAACCAGCAAGCCCAGCATCTGGCAGCGGTTAACCAGGTAGAGTCTTGGTTACCTGAAGATGATCTTTATTATTTATTCAATCGTCCGCAAGATTGCAGCTTTCATCATCATGAATGGCGACTTGTGCGTAAGTTAGACGCTGCAGATCGACACATTGAAGTTAAAGGCGTGATGAGGTCACTGTATCGTTTACCTTCTAAAGCGGTGAAACGTGTCATTTTAGGCTATCGTTGCCCTCCAGAATACTGTCAGCAGGTTAAGCAGTATTTATCTCAAGACATAAACTATCGTCATACAGAATGCATGCAAGCTCAATTAGATCCTAAGACCTTATGCTTGCAGCTGGTGGGCATTTAACCATTAACGAAATCGTTTTCCGGAAGCATTGACCCTAACCGAAAATCCTTGAGGGTCGGCTAATTCACCTTCTTCGTCTGTTTCGGGGTATTCCCAGCCTAGATCTTTACAGATACGCGCATAAAAAGGATGGCTCCATTTAAACAATAAGCGTTCATATTCTTCATCTGAGATGCGGCGTTGGTCAAACATTCCTTTAAGTGAGCGCTGACGCTCGGCTTCACTCAATAATAAGGCGGCGGCGACAGACACATTGAAAGATTGCACCATGCCTAGCATGGGTATTGTTAGATGCTCATCGGCCATTTCGGCGGCAACCGCGGTGACGCCCTTTAATTCATTCCCCATCATTATGGCGGTCGGTTGAGTAAAGTCGTAGGCGCGAAAATCAATTGCGCGCTCACTGAAGTTAGCGATACACACTTTAAAGCCTTTGCCTTGGAGCTGATTGATGGCTTCTTCTGTGGTGCGGTAAGTATCAACATCTACCCATTGCTGACTTCCTTTCGCTTTACCCTGAAAGGTACGGTAATCGTCATAAGGCCAAATTGCGTGAACTTTGGGAACCGCAAAGGCGTCGCAGGTCCGAATGATCGCGGATAGATTGTGGGCCTTATGGACTTCATCAGTCACCACAGTTAAGTCTGGCTGACGACGGTTTAAAGTATCTTTAATGCGCACATAGCGTTCTGGAGTCATGAAATAAGCCTTTTCGCTAGCCATCATTACGGCAGGTATTGTATAAAAGAGCGCGATTTTAGCGATTAGAGCAATAAAAAGGAAATGAATATGCG
>JBNMOT010000067.1:0-17214 GCA_051275515.1 Oleispira sp.
ATAAAAACGTTAATAAAAATAAAAATGGATAAAATATGAAAATGTTCAATAAAATTAATATAGCTGGCTTATATTTATTCTGGCTTACCTTTTTGCTTAACCTAGCCATGCCGTTCCCGGGCAACTGGAATACTGGAATCTTGTATGTTGGTCTAGCCTTGTTAGCGATTCACTTGCTTGAATTTTTTGTGATGTTTACAAAGCTTAAAGCGGTTAACCATACTTCTGCAAAAGACTTTGTACTGGTTATGCTAGTAGGTTTGTTTCATTGGATGCCATTAATACGTAAATCCACTTAAAATATCCTAAATAACAAGTCGTCATTAAATAATAGCCTTTCACACTGAAAGGCTTTTTATTAGCTAATTAAAACACCGTCGTGTTAATAGTGAATTTTTATGCCTGAAAATATCCCAGACGCTCACGCCCCTTATACATTGTATAAGATGGATGTTTCTTACTTTAGCGGAAAAATAGAGGCGTACCTAAAGTACAAATCTATACCCCATGTTGCAGTAGAGACAGGCTTGAAAGCCATGGAGGATATTTGTAAGCATACCGGCACTAAAAAAGTCCCAGCTATTAAAACTCAAGATGATAAATGGTTATTTGATACCACGCCCATGATGCAATGGTTCGAGATGCAATATCCCGCGTCCCCCATATTATCTGATGATCCTGCTCTGAGATTTTTAATGTTACTAATAGAAGATTACGGCGATGAATGGCTTTGGCGGCCCGCCATGTGGTGGCGTTGGATGCCAAAAATATCAGCCAAAGCTTTGGGCAATACCATTGGTAAGGCCATGTTGGATAAATGGTTGGGTAAACGGCTGGGTAAATGGTTGGGTCCCCTGTTCGGTGCGTATTTTTCCCATCGACAAAAGCAGGAGTGGCTGTGGGATGACGGCATGACAAAGACTAACAGTCATGACGTTAGAGATATGATGCACCGTGAATTTGATTTATTAGAAGTGGTTTTTTCTCAGCAGCCATACCTATTTGGCCAGCAGCCAAGCGCAGCCGACTTTGGTTACTTTGCCTCTATGTTTAGGCACTTTGGCAACGACCCAGTATCCGCTGAAGTCATGCGCCGTAAAGCCCCCCATACCTATGAATGGCTAGCAAGATTGTGGAATGTGAAAGCAGATGCTTTAACACCGTCTGAGTGGGTGTGGCCTGAAGGAGGGCATTGGGAGCCATTGTTCGCGCGACTATCAGGTGATTACCTGCCATACCTCAAGCAAAATGCAGATGCCCATGGACAAGGTAAAAAACGCTTTGGTTTTTCAGGTAAAGGTTTTCAGTTTAACAAAACAAAAACCACTCAATATCGTGTGTATTGTTTAAACGTATTACAGCAAGAATACTCGGATTTATCAGACCCAGACAAAACCAGAGTTTTGTCTATGTTTAATGATCCTAAAGTAGTGACTATATTAACCGCTGATAAAATAGACTCTGGCCTAGAGGATAACTTTAACTTGCCTAAGACCAGTATTAACTTTAAGCCTTCGTTAAAGGTTTTATTGATGGGGCAGGCCAGAAATTAAATAATGTCAGCCAAAGATCAGCACTTATTAGGCTTGATTGAACAAGCGAAGCAGCATATACCGACAGCACTGCAAGGATTCAAAGGACAAGGGCAAGGCTTTAAAAGAAAGGGTGCTAAAAAAGCACCCGTTAAAAAATACATTAAAAAGTAAAAGTGAGTTAATACTGATGTTGGCGCTGTGTGCATCAACATCCGTGTAATAAAACCGTTTTAAATTAGACCGCCGTTATACTCGCACAAATACTTGGCTTAGGATTAGAGCCCGAAAACAAATCAAAACGCTGAGTCTGGCTGCTATTGTCGACATCAACGGCTTGTTTCAGACTGACATCGTTTTCTAAATAAAGAGGCCCTTTAAAAATAACATCGACTTGGCATTTACCCGATGAAATGTGGGTTTTATTAGCCAATTCAGATTGATTAACCGCTTGTGCCAAAATACCAAAACCATGAGCAATATCACGCTTAAAACCAAACAGTTTAGCCAGATATTTTGAAGTATGAATGGGATTATAATCACCGCTGATGCGGGCGTATTTTTTACCGCGATTTTTCGGCACTGCCCAAGAAGCCAAATCCGCCAGCTGATCTAAACTGGTGAGTTCAAAACTGGTTTCTGTAGAAGGGTTTTCTTTGCCGCCAAATTTACCGGCCATAAAGTAAATACTTAATTCTTCCCAAACCACTTCATTAGCAATTTTAACTTGAGTCGTGAAATCAAACTCGACCCCTTTCGCCGTTAAACGAAAGCCGCCCATCTGCGCGTGAATGTCCATTGTGTCGTCAATGGCGATTGCTTGGTATTGAGTGATCGTATTTTTAAGATGCACGGCGCCTAATAACCCAATTGGAAAAACTTTATGCGCCAACATGTGCATATGCATACCGCCAGCCATTACATGCGGATACAGGACAGGCAGGGTAGTGGTAAAATCAATGTCCAGTGTCTCGCAATAATCTTTCAATGCGCCTTGATCGGCTTGAGCGCCGTACCAGCTCGCATTGATTTCAGGCATACCAATACGGGAATCGAAACCTGTACGGCGTAAAAATAGAGCCTTGACCATCGCGCTGGCGATTCCAGGCGTATTATAAAATTCAAGATTGATTGCAGGCATGTCTGAATCCTTGTTGATGAAGGTGGCCATTAGCCGAAAAGTAAATGACAGCAGTTTATCAGAAAGCTAGGAATGACCCTATTTATCCTGCTCTGCATTCTTCTGACAGTAATTTCTGGGTGGGGTTTTATTTCGTGGATTTGACATAAATGTGTGCTGTCGGCGAATAGCGAAGACTGAGTCATGAATTAATTAGGTTTTGGGATAATCCCCAAGTTTTTCTTCGGTATTCGTTTGCTTATCGAATGTACCCACGTAGAGCACGGGTGAAGCATCAATATGCTGCGCATCCATCATCTGTGCAACGCGCTGCAAGGATGAAATAATCATCGATTGCTCCCAATTTTGTAAATCTGCGTACTGGCGAGCAAATTGATCTTGCAAAGGAATCGGTGCGCTTTTCAACGTCTCCATCGCTGCATTTGTTAAATGTGCATGTACCTTGCGCTTATCTGCAATGGAACGCTGTCGATAAACCAAACCGCGCTTTTCTAAGCGATCAATAATCGTCGTGACCGTTGCTTGGCTTAAACTCATACTATTGGCAATTTCACCAATAGTAACTTCGCCATTGTCACGAATCGTTTGCAAGAGCAAAATCTGTGGCGCGGTCAACCCTGTCGTTTTGGCAAGGTGTTTAGAGTGCAAGTCAGTAGCGCGGATAACACGGCGTAAGGCCACTAAGACGGCTTCGATACTATTCAATTGCGAATCTCTGAAAGTGAGTGAGTAAGTAATTATCGATCGTTGGTATTCATAAATCCATTGATCTCTATCCAATATCTTATATTAGTTGCTTGGAAACTGCACTGGATATAAAATAATGTTTAGTGTACTATACTTCGGCATCTCAGGAATAACATCTATATTTTGATTTATTACCGCTTAATGACAATTATTGAGCCATATTTGTTCATAATGTCGATGTAATTAAATTAGAGTACTAATAATTAGAGTTTTAGTGGAGTCCCTTTAACTTGTCGAAAGAAATCGAATTACGAGTCCCAACCCTCTGCGATGGAATGAATGTCTATCGCTTAATTGAGCGCTGCCCGCCACTGGATACCAATTCCAGTTATTGCAATATCTTGCAGTGTGGCCATTTTGCACAAACTTCAGTCGCTGCCGTAATGAACGGTGAGATTGTTGGTTTTATCTCCGCTTACCAAAAACCAGAACAACCCAGTACCTTGTTTGTTTGGCAGGTAGCCGTCGATGAGAAAGCCCGAGGTCTTGGTTTAGCATCAAACATGTTGATGCATATATTACAGCGACCTTTATGCCAAGACGTGAATCGTTTAGAAACAACGATTACATTAGATAATAAAGGCTCTTGGGCATTATTTGAACGACTTGCAAAAAAATTATCAACCGAGCTGAATTCATCAATCTGGTTAGAAAAACAGAAGCATTTTGATGGTCAGCATGAATCAGAAGCCCTCGTTAGTATTGGGCCATTCACTATTCAACAGGATAAAATTTAAATATGAAAATTTTTAAAGAAATCGAATCAGAAGTACAAAGCTATGCACGTTCATTTCCCTGCATCTTTACTCGTGCTAAAGATGAGTTTATGTGGGACTCAGAAGGCAATCGTTATTTAGACTTTTTAGCCGGCGCTGGCACACTAAACTATGGTCATAATAACGACCACTTTAAAGATCACCTTGTTAAATACATTATGGAAGATGGTATTACACACGGCTTGGACATGCACACCAAAGCCAAAGGGGATTTTTTAAACACCCTTAATGAAAAAATTCTAAAGCCGCGTGATATGGAATACATGGTTCAGTTTACCGGACCAACGGGCACTAACGCAGTTGAAGCGGCCATGAAGTTGGCACGAAACGTTACGGGTCAGCAAAACATCGTAACCTTTACCAACGGTTTTCACGGTGTAAGTTTAGGTGCATTGTCAGCAACCGGTAACTCTCATCACCGCAATGCAGCAGGTGTTAGTTTAACCGGTATTCACCGTATGCCATTTGATGGTTATTTAGGTGATGGTATTGATACGACTGAATACTTAGACAAGGTATTGTCAGATTCAAGCAGCGGTATTAACTCCCCAGCGGCGGTACTTGTTGAACCGGTACAAGGTGAAGGCGGCGTAAACGTTGCCAGTATAGAATGGCTACAAAATCTAGAGAAAGTGTGTAAAAAGCACGGTATTCTATTGATTATCGATGACATTCAGTCAGGGTGTGGGCGTACCGGTACTTTCTTCAGTTTTGAAGAATCAGGCATTAAGCCTGACATTATTACTATGTCTAAATCATTGAGCGGTTATGGCTTGCCATTCGCGGTCGTTATGATGAAGCCTGAATTAGATCAGTGGAAGCCGGGTGAGCACAACGGTACATTCCGTGGTAATAACCTAGCGTTCGTCACGGCAAAACATGCGATTGATCATTACTGGAGTGATGATGCGTTTTCTAACGAAGTAAAAGCCAAAGGCGAATACGTTAAGAAGCAGTTGGCTGATATCGTAGGTCAATATGGTGAAGGTAACTTCAGCATGAAAGGTCGCGGTATGTTTCAGGGTATTAACTGCGTAAGCGGTGACATCGCCTCTAAAATCACTAAGAAGGCCTTTGAAAAAGGCATGATTATTGAAACGAGCGGCGCCGATGATCAGATCGTTAAGTTGTTCTGCCCATTGACCATCACTCAAGAAAACCTTGAGAAAGGTATTTCTATTCTTCGTGAATCCATTAAAGAAGTCTGCTCAAAAGAAGATGAGATTCCTGAAGAAAAAGTTTACTTCCAAACAAACTAGGTTTGAATCTAGTGGCTTAAATGCCCAATACGCAATCAATTCTTAATGATATGAGTGATTGCGTATTGATTGTTATATTATTCTTGAAATATGTTTCACCGTAATTATAGAGGTATCACATGATCGTTAGAAATTTAGCCGAAGCCAACCAAACCAATCGCAGAATAGTTTCACCTGACGGCAACTGGGAAAGTACGCGTTTACTGCTTAAAGATGACAACATGGGATTCTCGTTTCACATTACGACCATTTACAAAGATGCAGACTTTCAAATGCATTACCAGAACCATCTGGAATCTGTGTATTGCATGTCGGGTCGTGGTGAAATTGAGCTTTTAGAAGATGGCACGGTATTCCCTATTGAAACAGGCACGCTTTATATACTCGACAAGCATGACAAGCACATTTTGCGTGCAACCGAAGACATGACCATGGCGTGTGTGTTTAACCCACCGTTAAATGGTAAAGAAGTGCATAACAAAGAAGGCGCTTACGAACTCGTGGCTGACACCATCTGACAATCTATTAATAAAGAGCCTTTAATTCGCTCTGTGTCATTTTCCAGAGCGAAATTTCTAAAACTATTATTAGGTAGAATTGATACATGAGCGAACATAATACCCATACCATCGAAAAAATTGGCGGCACCTCAATGTCAGATTACGAATCTGTTCGTGACAACATTGTGTTAGGTGGCAATCGAAAGACACTCTTTCAGCGCGTTTTTGTGGTGTCCGCCTATGGCGGTATTACCAACGAGTTGTTAGAGCATAAAAAAAGCGGCCAGCCAGGGATTTTTGAACTGTTTGCAAACGGTATGGAAGATGATGCCTGGATGCAAAAATTTGATGATTTAAAGCAACAGTTGTATGTCATCAACAAAAACCTATTCGGTGAAGCCCCTTTACTGGCCAAAGCTAATAAGTTTTTAGACCAACGCCTAATGAATGCCAAGCAGTGCTTGCTTGATTTACAAAGCTTATGCCAGCACGGCCACTTCGAATTAGAATCCCATTTAGAAACTGTACGCGAAATGTTAGCCAGTATTGGTGAAGCACACAGCGCATGGAATACTGCAGAGTTATTACGCCGCGATGGTGTGAATGCGTGTTTTGTTGATTTAACGGGCTGGCGCACCAATAAGCACATCTCTCTTGATGAGCGTATTCGTTTAGCCTTCGACAACATCGATCTAGATTCACAGCTGCCGATTGTCACCGGATACGCTCACAGCGACAGTGGTTTAATGTCATCGTTTGACCGCGGTTATAGCGAAATGACCTTCAGTCGTTTGGCCGTACTGACCGAAGCAAAAGAAGCCGTTATTCATAAAGAATTCCACCTAAGCAGTGCTGACCCTCGTTTAGTGGGCGAAGACAATGCCGTGCCGATTGGCCGTACCAACTACGACGTCGCCGATCAGCTAGCCAGCTTGGGTATGGAAGCGATTCACCCGAAAGCGGCAAAAGGATTGCGTCAAAACAATATTCCTTTGCGCGTAAAGAATACGTTTGAGCCAGAGCATACCGGCACCTTGATCACAGGCGACTACATTAGTGATTCCCCTTGTGTAGAAATCATTGCGGGCTGCAAAGGCATTTTTGCTCTACAAGTATTCGACCAAGACATGTCAGGTAGCCTGCATGACTATGATCGAGAAGTACTGGCAATTCTTAGACGCTTTAAAGCGCACATCGTATCAAAAGATATTAACGCGAATACCATTACGCATTATTTATCTGCTAGTCTAAAAACAGTAAAACGTATTCGCGCGGCGATTGAAGACAAATACCCAACCGCCGAAGTCGATCAACAAAAAGTGGCGATTGTGTCTGCGATTGGCAGTGATATGAAAATACCCGGTATACTAGCAAAAGCTGTAAAAGCCGTTGCGTCTAAAACAATCAGTGTACTGGCGTTACATCAAACGATGCGCCAAGTAGATATGCAGTTCATCGTCAATGAATCTGACTATGAAGAAACAGTCAAAAGCTTACATACTTCATTAGTTGAAGTGCACGACCACGGAAGAGCAATATGCCTCGCATCATGACCCTCGTTACTTTATTTCTTTTTACCGCCTTGCTTGGTTTCCAAGCCAGTGCGGTGGAGACTCCAGTAGAAGAACCAGTAGCAACAGCTATAGAAGTGCCCGTAACAGGCACACCCTTTGACATCGACAAAGTAGATGCGCCTATTTACAATCCTTTCGTTGAGATTTACGTACTTAATGAACTTAAGCAACTCAGGGTTGATCAGGCAGAGACTAAGAATGAGTTGATTCAGCAAATACTGGACAGAGAGCATAACTCAGTCGATCGAGGGGTAGAGTATGCCACCAGTACGGTCACATACTTCTTCTACATCATTGCGGCGGCGTCTTCACTGCTGGTATTAGTGGGTTGGACTTCGATTCGAGACATGAAAGATCGTGTGCATTCATTAGCGGATACTGAGATTTCTCGACTCATTGCAGAATATGAATCTCGACTGCTAGCGATGGAGTCTTTGATGAAGCAAAAAACACAAGACATTGAAGAAAACAGAGAAGAGATTGAATTAACACAAGAGCTGCAATCGCATTGGTTACGAGCACAGCAAGAACCTTCGCCCAGTAATAAAATATCCATTTACGATGAAATTTTAAAACTTAAGAACAACGATTGCGAAGCATTAACCTATAAAGCCGATGCCGTGCTAGAACTTGATGAGCCACAATGGGCCGCAAGCTTGTGTCGTCAAGCGTTAAAGATTGATCCAGAGAACAGTCATGCCTTTTACCAACTGGCGTGTGCTTATACGGCTATGAATCAAATGGATGAGGCTATCCGCTACCTAAAAGAAGCGTTAAGTCGTGACAGTTATTTAGACGATATTAAAGCCGATCCTGCCTTACAGCCTTTGGTTGAACATGAGCTCTTTCAAGAACTGATCGCGACGGTAGACGTTAATAACTAATCACGATCATCTTAATATGTTAATGCCAGCATTTTCTAGCCGCTATAAAACCTTATATGCTAGGTGATGCTTTTAAAAAGTATGCGGTCAATTCTGCCCGCAAATCCTAGAATATTCCCTAAAGCCAATAAATTGATCATGCTCGCGTCAAGTCGCTTGTCTGAAATAATTATGAAGCAATCTTATCTTTGATTAAAGACTCATATAGCAGAAGCTTTAAGTGAATGCTCAGTAAAGACTCAAATAACACGACTCAGATCAAGTTAAATATCAAAATCGCATTCTAGCCGGAAAAATATTGAGGTGGGTTTAAGGCAAGGGTGTAGCCTGTTTAGACAGTCTTAATATAATGACTTGTCACTTTCACCAACCAAACCAAACCCAAGCTAATCAGGATCAATAAAATGAAAACAATTGCAAAAGCACTCATGTTAACCAGTTTAATTACCTTACCTGTCTATGCCGATTCACATAACGGTAATGACAATATGCCCATGTCGAAAATGGCACCTATGTCAGCTGAGATGATGATGGGAATGAATAAACAGATGGAGAAAATTCATGAAACAATGCAAACCATTATGAATGAAAGCGATGCAGAAAAGCGACAAGCATTATTGAATGAACATATGACCTTCATGCAAGAAGGCATGATGATGATGAACAAAAACATGGGCATGGGCATGGGCATGGGCATGGGTAGGAATGGCGCCATGGATAACCGCCTGCACAGAATGGAACAAGGCATGAATATGATGCAGATGATGATGACTCAAATGATGGAGCATCAAAATCAAGAGATGAAAAAGGATGACAAGTAAAAAGCAAAAACCGTCATTGAATATTCTACTCAATAGAATATTCATTAATTTTCAATATAATTTTTGAGAAAATTAACATGAAACTAGATGCAATAAAATTTGGAAAATCCTGCGCTGCCGCCTTTGCTATTATATGGGTTGTTTGCAGTATATTTGTCATGGTTATGCCTATGGGTATGATGCACATGTCGGGCTATATGATGCACAATGATGCGGCCAACATAAACGCAGGCATGGGCTGGAGTATGGGCTTGGGTGGACTTATTTTAGGATTAATAGCTTGGAGTCTTGTCGCAGGATTTTCTGGCTGGTTGATTGCCATTTTATATAATAAGCAACTAGAGGAGTAATGATAAATAGCGATATCCATACCGTTAACAAGGCCCAGCCTTGGGTTGCGGCCATTAAAGCCTGCGCGCTGAGTTGACGGTGACTCTTAGATATTCTAAATGCACACATCTTATGAAAATCCTACAGTCACTTATACTATTAAAAAATTATAA
Source organism: Oleispira sp. (assembly GCA_051275515.1). Taxonomy (GTDB): domain Bacteria; phylum Pseudomonadota; class Gammaproteobacteria; order Pseudomonadales; family Oceanobacteraceae; genus Oleispira. The sequence continues at coordinate 9,738 of JBNMOT010000067.1, forward strand.
CAATCAGCCACAACTTCATTATAATAATCCGCATAAAACCTCTCTATAAGTGAATAATAACAATGAATTTAATCTTCTTGCACGGTTCAGGTTGCAGCAGCAATGTTTGGGATCAGCAGTTGTCTTTTTTTGACGGCAGTATCGCACTTAATTTACCGGGTCGATCTAATGGCGAGGTCTTAGAAAGTATCAGTGATCTTGCTCAATGGTTGATGGACTACATTGGTGAGCACGAGCTAGAAAATATTGTATTAGTCGGTCACTCTTTAGGTGCTGCAGTGGTCATGCAGGCCGCTCTATTAGGTAATAAAAATATTAAGGGGATGGTCTTAATTGGTTCAGGCGCACGCTTAAAAGTAATCCCCCAACTGATAACCGCATTGTCTGTATTAGTCGATCAGTCAGCCAGTATTCCAGACGGTTTTCTGCAAGCTAATGATAATATTCCAGAACCGTTTAAAACCAATATCAATACCGCGATTAAAGAAAATGGCGCAAAAACTATGCTCGATGATTTTAATTTATGCGATAGTTTTGATGTCATGGACCAGCTAGAAAACATCACGCTGCCTGTGCAAATCATCGTCGGTGAAAAAGACATAATGACACCGGTGAAATATGCTTCTTTTTTACATGATCGTATTGCTAACAGTGAGTTAGCGGTTATTAAGGCGGGTACGCACATGGTATTTGCTGAGCAGGCCGAGGTTGTTAATAAGCACATTCAAGGGTTTGTGGAACGCGTTGTGCAATACTCTAAGTCGGGGGATTAAAATAATAGAATGCTCTCCCACCGGGACTCGAACCCAGAGCTTGCTCGAGCTTGAACCAAAAAATAGCGAGCATGCCCGCGACTATCTTAGTTTTATCACCGAAGCGGCCCTGCATAATAATAAGAAGGCAGATAACGCAGATCCACCATATAGCCCACTTGCGGCTTTGCTGCTGCGCGGATCGTTCGCTTTTGTAAGCGCTTGCAATACTGTTTAATCATATGAAGCAGTGAGCCTTCACAAGCACGTTTATACATTAAATTTATCAGCGGCTGGATTAGGAAACTGCATTTAATCACCCATTTCGCTAAACTTGTGCGATCAAGCTCAACTCCAAAGCGTCACAGTATTGATGCGGCACTGAAAGTGATTTATTTAGCGACGGAAGCAGCCTTTAAAAAATGGACAATGCCAATTTGGAATGGGAAAGCTGCGTCAAATCGTTTTATGATTAAGTTTGAGGAGCAGTTAGCTCCTCATATTTATTCTAATCTGAATTGTCAGAAATAAATCAACGATATACCTAAATTTCTCTGACACATTTATAGGCAGAGTACGAGCTAACATCAGTTAATAGTTTGTTGCTACGGCTTGCGTATCTTAATTTATTACCGTTTTTTTCTTCTTGATTAGTCCAAAATAGTCCATCTTCAAAATGTATAAATTGTGGTAATTCTTTATAAAAGTATCTTAATTCAATACTCGAAGGGAGCCTCCAATCTTTGTAATTTTCTAAGCCTAATTTTTCACAGTGACTTTTAGCTGTATCAAAAGTCTGGTTATCTCTATGCCCCGCCTTACCTGCTTCCCACATCAATTTATTTTTTTTATCTATATATATGTTGATAGGGTATTCGTTTATACCAACATATTTTGCAATTTCTTTTTTTTCATTCTTAATGCTCAGCTGCTTGTCTAAATTGTCACTTATACATCTTAAAGGAAACTTTTTAGAGTCAAGTATACGGTCGTGTAAGCGACGCGGGTTCGTATATTTAACTAACCCAGAATCATATAAAAGCATTGTTTCCTCATATGCTTTTGGTGTTGTATTATTTGTTTTATCGTGCAAATTTATGAACATAAAAGCTTCCTCTGATGAAGGTAAGCGCCAATTAGTTCTATATGAAAACTCTAAGGTGTCACAATATTTTCTAGAATTGACTAAGCTCATTCCCTCCTTTATTCTCTTGGAGTCTTCCCAGACGGCAAAGTTTTTATTGTCATCTATTATTTCTCTAGAGTTCCAAAGTGATAAACGATTTTCCTCTTTAATGTTAGCCTCTTCTTTAATTCTAGCCTCGTCTTTAAACCTATTTTTTCTTTTGTTACTCTCGTCTTCAAATCTCTCTTTTCTTTTGTTAGTTTCATTTTTAGTGATTGTAATATCTACATTAGCAATATTGTTTATGTTAATAGTTTTCTTTCCGCTGTAAAGCCACTCATTATCTTCAGAAAATTTCTTAACTTCTATTTCATATTCTCCACTAACTAATAATAATGGCGAATAGCCTAACAAAATAGTAGAAGTTTCTTGTCCGTTAATAATAACTTTAGCATCTTCTAAATCTGCAATAACCCGTACACTATGTAATTTTTCATTTAGACAAGGGAGGTACTCTTGAATAAATGTTTTATTGATCATTGATTCTATTGTACTGTCAATCTCATCATAAATAGCAATTTGCTTAGATTTTTTAATATTTTGAATTTTTAAAGATGCATACAAATTACTTAAATAAGTTAATTGTCTTTTTTCTTTATCTGACAGAAAGCCTGTTTGTTCTAAATTGAATTTCTCTTGGAGTTTTTTAATTGCCGTTCTGGACTCAAAAGTATCAAAATCACCATCTAACCTTCCATCATAAAACTGCATGACAGCTAAAGCACCTTGGATTTTTTGTTCTTTTAATTTAGGGCTAGTTAAATCTCCACCATTTTTTTGAAGAGAAGCAGAGGCTAGATTTTCAAAATAGGTACTTAAAAATCCAGCATATGCTGTTATTGGTTGAAAAAGTAAAATAGTGACAAGAGCTATAGGTCGTATTTTTTTTATTATCATGAGAGTCCTTTTTTAAATATGATAAATTTTTATGATTTATAACATGACAGCTAAACAGTGAGTGAAACAAAATAAAAAGTATCACTCTTAAGTTATTGTTTTTAACTGCTAATCGTTTTTTACTAAAAAATTGCTAAACGTTCCTAAATACTTCTTACATCAGTGTTAATTGAGCCCTTAGAATCAATTTTTAGCTCTCTTTATAGGTTACGGCATACGCGCTTTCTTCAGTTTAAAATAAAAGGGTAACACAGAGCCGTTTAGATCGTTATTTTGAAAAGCGGAAAACCAAGTTTTTTTTATAAATTCAAAAACACGACAGAATTTCAATGTTAGGGTTTTGCGCCTTCATAAAAAGTAATAGGCGTTTTGACTAAAATAATTAGATTTACTTTTAACCCAAGATCGCAATTTTTTCAGTAGCTTACACTGAGTAAGATTAATATCGAAGGGATGGGCATCAAACCCCTTAATGACATGGTAGAATGTAAGGAAACGGTCAAATCGAAAATAAAACGCATAAAACAGAAAAATCATGTCCCTATACTTGTCCCCGATGCCGTTTGTGCTCAACGATAGTGCTCAAGTTGTCAATAATTTGTGCTAATTTTATAGGGAATATTTTTATATGACATCTAAGTTGATCAGTTTGCGAGTAGCAAGGTGCTATTCTCATCAAGCTCGAAATGAATAATAAAAAATAGCATTTAATAAGTGACTTGCCATTTTTCATTACCTGCCAATAATACTGCGCGTTTGGTATTTGATTTTATCACAGGTCCAATATACCGCTCAGCTTTTGACATGCAGCGCTTGTTGTTAGCAACAAATTCGGTCGCAATGTGATCGATGTTAAGATAATGCAAGGGGAGTGTCCAACGTTTATCCGTTTCAATTTTCCGAACAGTTATTCTGGTGCGTGTTGTCGCAAGGAGGTCACAGGCAATAGATCTGATTTCCTCTTCCTTTAAATAATAAAACTGTATGCCTACAAACATTTTTTTACGTAAGGTATTAATCCGTTCAGGATCTTCTAAAAGCTTATCAATAGCCGATTTTAGCCGAAACAGTCCAAAATCGTTTGCTGTTTGCAGCTCTTGAAAAATATACGTCCCTCAGCCACTGGGTGCTGGCACAATATAACTCGCTACGCATCGTTACCCTTGTTACGCCGCTATAGATGATAATTTACATTATATATAGACTTAATTGTCTATAACTTGAACTGTATGTAACTTGAACTGTACATAATTAGAACTGTACATAATTTAAACTCTTAATTATTTGTGGCATAATCGTCCCATTAATATATTAGCTAAAACTCAAGCAGGATTTAACATGCAAAAAAACAAAATAATTAATTGCACCTGTAAGCAGATACTAAACGCATGGGTGGCCTTGGCAGAAGTTTCGCGCAGACGAGGTAAAGGTTCAAACCGCAAAATTATCGTGGCTGCGCTGGCGCTTAGTGCAGACTATGCTGTGGCGGCACCGAATGGCGGGCAGGTGGTAACAGGCAAGGCCAACATCACTCAGTCGGGTGCGACCACCACCATCAGCCAAGACACCCAGAATCTCTCACTCAACTGGAATAGCTTCGACATTGCGCCCACCGAGACGGTTAACTTTGAGCAGCCTTCGGCGAGCTCCATCGCAGTCAACCGCATTGTTGATACCCACGGCACGCAAATCCTCGGGCGTCTGAACGCCAATGGACAGGTGTACCTGATTAATCCGAACGGCATCCTGTTTGGGCAGGGCGCGCAGATCAATGTTGGTGCTCTGGTCGCCTCCACCCTAGACTTCGACGACGCCAAGCTGAATGACGCCGACATAACTTTCAGTGGCAATGGTACGGGCAGCATCGTCAACCAGGGCGAGATCAATACAATAGGCGAGGGCGGCTACGTTGCACTGCTCGGTAATACGGTCAGCAACCAGGGTGACATCACTGCCCCGCAGGGCACAGTGGCGCTGGGTGCAGGCAGTAACACCACCCTCACCTTCCAAAACAATAGCCTAATCAAGATGCAGGTAGACCAGAGCGTGCTGAACACGCTTGCCGAAAACGGCGGACTAATCCGCGCTGACGGTGGCAGGGTGCTGATGAGTGCCGGCGCTAAAGATGCGCTGCTCGCCAGTGTGGTAAACAATACCGGCGTTATCGAAGCGCGCACGGTGCAAGAGCACAATGGAACCATCATTTTGCTGGGCGGCATGACGGCAGGCACCGTTAATGTCGACGGCACGCTCGATGCCAGTGCGCCGAATGAGGGCGATGGTGGCTTTATTGAAACCAGCGCCGCCCACGTCAAGATCGCTGATGATGCAAAAATTACTACCGCTGCGCCGCAAGGCAATGCCGGCACCTGGCTGATTGACCCGACCGATTTCACCATCGCGGAGTTTGATCCCCAAAATGGTAGTAGCTACATGTCCAATGCCACGCTCGAGAGCAGTTTAAGCAACGGTGGTGTCATCATTCAAACCCTTTCCACTGGTTCCGGCAACGGTGACATCTTCGTCAATAGCGACGTCTCCTGGGACGCCAACAAGCTCACACTAAACGCACACCGCAACATCAATATTAATGCCGACCTGAACGCAACCAGCGCGGCTAGCCTGGCTCTGAACTTCGGTCAAGGCGCAAACGCAGCGGGTAACACCAGTCAGATCACTACCACGAACGCGGCAGTCAACCTGTCTGCCGGAACCCACTTCACCACGCTACAAGGCTCGGACGGCGTAGAAAAAGCCTTCACCGTTATCACCAGCCTAGACAACTTGCAGGGCATGAACAGCAATGTAGAAGCTAACTACGCCCTTGGCAGTAATATCGACGCTGCGCCAACTTCAAATACTGCATCCGACTTCACGCCGATCGCGGGATTCACCGGCACCTTCGACGGTTTGGGTCACACCATTTCCGGGCTCGTCATAGATAAGGGAGTCGCCGGAAATGTCGGCCTGATTGGGTCGGTCGGCATCGGCTCCGTCATCCGAAATGTGGGGCTAGTAGGCGGTAGCGTAAAAGGCGGCGCGAACACAGGCGCCCTGGTGGGCAACAACGGTGCGGGCACTGTCTATAACAGCTATGCCACTGGCAGTGTCTCCGGCGCTGCCGGTACCGGTGGATTGGTGGGCAACAATACCACCGGCACTATTAGCAACAGCTACGCCACTGGCAATGTCAGTAATGCCGCCGCAGCGGGTGCCGGCGGGCTAGTGGGCACCAATACCGAAGGTACCATTACCAACAGCTACGCCACCGGCAATATCACCGGCGGCGCCAGTTCCGGTGGCTTGTTAGGCGGCAATACCAGCGGTACTATCAGCAACAGTTTCGCCACGGGTGATGTTACCGGCGCTGCTGGCACAGGCGGCCTAGTGGGCAGCAATACCACCGGCAATATCAGCGACAGCTATGCTACCGGAGCAATTAATAATGGTAGCGCAGCCTCTATCGGCGGGCTTCTGGGAAGTGGCACCGAGGGCAACATTACCAACAGTTATGCCACCGGCAGCGTCACGGGCGGTGCTGGTGCGGGCGGCTTGGTGGGTGACATGACCACAGGCGATATCTCTAACAGTTACGCCATTGGCGACGTGCACGGCGGTGCTGGCTCGGGCGGGTTGGTGGGTACGATCACCACCGGTGCTATCACCAACACTTACGCCACCGGCAGCGTGGAAGGCGATGCCGGTACCGGTGGGCTGTTAGGCGTTGGCACCACTGGTATTATTACCAATAGTTATGCTACCGGCCTTATTTCCAGTTCAGGGGCTAAGGGCGGACTGATTGGAACCACGGCCGCCGCCACCGCGCACGCCGGCAATTTTTGGAACACAGAAACGACCGGCTTGTCAAATTCACAGGGCGGTAACGGCGTCGTTGGCATGACTACCGACGAAATGAAGAATCCGCTTAACTTCACTACGGCCACGGCAGCCAACCACAACGCCAACCCAGACTGGGATACTGCTTCCATTTGGACGCTGAATTCTGTCAATTACCCGCTGCTGACCTCTTTAATAAAAATCGTTGCCACAGTGACGGCCAATAACTTCACACAGACTTACCAAGGCGAGGCTTATACCAGCGGATACACCGCAAGCACCGTCATGGCCGCCGGCTTTACGGGTCCCTTGTCCGGCACGTTGAGCTTCTCTGGCACTTCGCAGACCGAAGTCAATGTGGGCAGTTATGTGATTACACCAGGCGGACAGACCTACGCCAACAATCCGCAAAACATCGTCAGCTTTGTTGACGGTACGCTGAACATCACTAGGAAAGCTGTGACGATCACGGGTATGGCTGCGAGCAACAAAACCTATGACGGCAGCACAGACGCCCGGCTTACGGGCGGATTACTTAATACCGGTATTGAGGGAGAGACACTCACCTTTATAGGACAATCAGGTACTTTTGCTGATAAGAACGCGGCCAATGGCATCGCGGTGAAGGTTACTGGTATAGAGCTGGTGGGAAATGGTGCGGATGGCGCGGGAAATGTGAGCAATTACCATCTGGAAGCCCAACCGACAGTGGCCGCTGCCAATATCACTAAGCAAGTACTGACAGCGAAGATTGCCGCACAGAACAAGGTTTATGACGGCGAAACGAATGCCATAGCGGAGTTTA
>JBNMOT010000068.1:0-17170 GCA_051275515.1 Oleispira sp.
ATCAGCGGCCACGTTCAGCTACTCAGGTTGTCTTATTTGAAGTTAAGCAAAGCGAAATTATAGAGTCACTAGAAGCGCTTGGCAGTGTTCGGGCGGCGGAGTCGGTTATTTTAACCGTGAGCGTCACCGAAAAAGTCAGTGAAATTGTTTTCAAGCAAGGTCAGCTTGTGAAAAAAGGTCAAGTATTGCTAACCCTTGCCAACGATGAAGAATTAGCACAATTTAACGTAGCCAATATTGAATTGGCCGTACAAAAGCGTGAATATAAGCGTATTGAAAGCCTAGTTAAGCAAAAATCTGTCTCTGGTTCTGAACTTGACCGCTTACAATCTTCCATAGACACCGCCCGTGCTCGCATTGCTCAAGTAGAAGCCACACTTAGAGACCGAGTGATCAAAGCGCCTTTTGATGGCTTGTTAGGTTTGCGAAATGTAAGCGTAGGCGCATTGCTTTCGCCCGGCGACCAAATTACCACGTTAGACTCGGTTGCAAATTTGGAAATGGATTTTGACCTAGCCGAAATATATTTACCCCATATTAATGTTGGCCAAACTATTAATGCTCTGAGTATTGCCTACCCTGAGCTTAAGTTTAAAGGTAAAATTGTTACCTTAGATTCTCGTATTAACCCCAATACCCGCAGCATAAAAGTTCGAGCAAGCATTCAAAATGAAGACGCGTTACTGCGCCCAGGAATGCTTCTAACACTGGACTTAATTGACCAACAACGAGTTACCAAAATGCTTCCTGAAGAATCAGTGTTCATGCGGGCTAATAAGCATCTCGTTTATAAAGTAAGCCCTGAGATGATTGTCAGTGAGCAAGCTATCGAGATTGGCATTCGCCAAAATGGTCAAGTGGAAGTATTAAGTGGCTTAGAAGTAGGTGATAACATTGTTTTGCAGGGTTTGTTAAAAGTTAAAACCGGCAGTAAAGTTAAATCGCAAATTGAAAGCTGGCGCAAGGATGACGCATGATTATTACCGACCTTTCCGTTAAGCGCCCGGTACTTGCTTCGGTTATTAGCTTACTTATTTTAGCGTTCGGCTTATTAGCATTTGATAAGTTACCCCTGCGTGAATACCCAGATATCGATGCCCCTGTGGTGAGCATCAGCACAGACTACACGGGTGCGGCGGCGGCTATTGTAGAGCAACGTATTACTCAGGTGATTGAAGATCGAATTTCTGGTATCGAAGGCATCAAGAATATTGTTTCTTCCAGCAAAGATGGACGCTCGGATATTTCCATTGAGTTTAACGTAACCCGTGACATTGATGCGGCGGCCAATGATGTTCGCGACCGTGTTTCTCGGGTGCTGGATAACTTACCCGACCAAGCCGACCCACCTGAGGTCACCAAAGCGGGGGCCGGTGATGACACCATCATGTGGTTTAACCTTGTTAGCGAAAATATGGGGTTATTAGACCTTACTGATTATGCCAACCGCTATTTAATAGACCGCTTTAGTGTGCTTGATGGTGTAGCCCGCGTTCGAGTCGGTGGTGGTTTAGATTTCGCACTAAGAGTCTGGATTGACCGCCAAGCATTAGCTGCTCGCCAGTTAACGATTACTGATATTGAAGATGCTCTGCGGCGTGAAAACATTGAGCTGCCCGCTGGCAGCATTGAGTCAGATCAACGGCAATTCACCGTCCGCTTAGAACGTGCGTACCCTACCCCTGAAGAATTAGGGCTATTAGTGATTCGTGCTGATACTGATTACCCGGTGCGTTTACGCGATGTGGCGAGAGTTGAACTGGATGCCGAAGAAAATAGAAAATCATTCCGTGGTAATGGCTTACCCATGGTGGGTATTGGCATTACTAAGCAAAGCACCGCCAACACATTAGACGTGGCACGGAAAGCACGCGCATTGCTGGATAAAATTAATCCCGATTTGCCAGAAGGCATGCAACTCCTGCGCAGTTATGACAGCTCGATATTTATTGAAAAATCTATTAAAGAAGTTTACAAAACCCTATTTATTGCCATGGCTTTGGTGATACTGGTTATTTATATTTTCTTAGGTAACGTGCGTGCCACATTAGTGCCCGCAATTACCGTACCGGTTTCGCTCATGGGTACATTTGTTATTTTGCTCATGCTGGGCTTTACCATTAATTTGTTAACCCTATTAGCCTTGATTCTGGCTATTGGTATGGTGGTAGATGATGCCATTGTTATGTTAGAAAATATTCAACGCCGTATCGACCAAGGCGAGACGCCTTTAGTGGCGTCTTACCTAGGTGCACGGCAAGTCTCATTTGCCATATTAGCCACGACAGCGGTGTTAATTTCAGTGTTCTTACCCATTATCTTTTTAGAAGGTGACTTGGGTAAACTGTTTACTGAATTTGCAATTGCCATGTCAGCGGCAGTGGGCTTTTCATCACTGGTGGCGTTATCGCTTTCACCGATGATGTGTTCGCGTTTATTGCACGCCAATGAAAAACCCAATGTGCTGACGAAAATAACCAATACTCAATTGGATAACCTTCGCACCCATTACAAAGTCTATTTAACTCAGGCATTAGGTTCACCTAAGCGAGCGTTAATTTTATTAGGCTTAGCGCTGCTCAGTTGTGCATGGTTGTTTAATAATATTCCTAGCGAATTTGCCCCCAAAGAAGATCGTGGAGCATTCTTTGTTTTAGTCTCTGCCCCCGAGGGCTCCAGTTATGATTATTCAAAAGCCTACATGGATGAAATTGAAACCCGTTTAATGCCTCTGGTAGACGAAGGCATTGTTAAACGTTTATTAGTGCGTACCCCCCGTGGTTTTGGGACAACCTCTGATTATTCAGGCGGCTTTGTGATTGTTGTATTGGAAGATTGGAATGAACGACCACCGGCCAACGAAGTGATGGGGCGCATTAATAGCAGCTTAAGTGACCTAGCAGGTGTCCGAGCCTTTTCCATTATGCGTCAAGCTTTAGGGGGCGGCATCGGCAAACCCGTTCAATTTGTAATGGGTGGCAGTAATTATGAGCAGCTGGCTAAGTGGCGAGATATTATGCTAGAAAAAGCGGCTGACAACCCCAAACTTATTGGCCTTGATCACGACTATAAAGAAACCAAACCCCAAGTATTGATCAACATTAATACTCAGCGCGCTGCAGACTTAGGTGTAAGCGCTGAAGAGATTGGTAATACCTTGGCCGCATTACAAGGTTCAAGGCGTGTAACCACCTTTTTAGATCGGGGTGAAGAATACGATGTAATTTTAGAAGGTGAGCGTAACTTGCAAAATACACCGCTGGATATGAAAAATATCTATGTGCGTAGCCGTTATAACGATGCCCTCATTCCACTGGCCAATTTAGTCACCCTGACTGAACGCGCCGATGCCAATACGTTAAACCGCTATAACCGCATTCGCGCTATCACATTGGAAGCCAACCTAGCGGATGGTTATACCCTGGGTGAAGCCATTGATTACTTAGACAATTTAGCTAAAACACACTTGCCTGCCGAGGCTGTCATCAGCTACAAAGGACAATCACAAGACTTAGAAAGCAGTGGACAATCTATTTACTTCATCTTCGCATTAGCATTGCTGGTGGTATTTTTAGTATTAGCGGCACAGTTTGAAAGTTACATTCATCCATTAGTGATTATGCTCACAGTACCTATGGCTATGATCGGGGCACTCGCTGGCTTGTATGTGTTTGGCCAGTCACTGAATATTTATTCGCAGATCGGGTTAATTATGCTGGTAGGACTCACCGCTAAAAACGGCATTTTAATTGTGGAGTTTTGCAACCAGCTGCGGGATGAAGGCATGGAGTTTGAGGACGCTATTATTGAAGCGGCCACTATTCGTTTACGCCCTATTTTAATGACGGCTATCACCACAGCTTTTGGTGCCGTGCCATTGATTTTATCTTTTGGTGCGGGTTCAGAAACTCGTACGGTCATTGGCATTGTAGTGCTAACGGGGATTATTGCCTCGACGGTATTCACCTTGATCATAGTACCCGTTATGTATCGCTTATTGGCTCGCAATACACAATCACCACTCGCGATGGAGACAGAGCTTAATAAACAGCTGGAAGCTAATGACAAGAATTAAATTAAATTAAATTACGATGTTATGCATTAGGCATTATTTTGCTGACATAGCACTTTTAAGATCGTTTTAATTTCTGCCATACCAGAACTAAGCACCGATCGAACTTCATCCATTGCGATTAGACCAACAGACTTACCTGCCGCTGGATTCACAACCAAACACAGACTCGCGTAAGGAATATCTAATTCTCGAGCAAGCGCGGCTTCTGGCATCCCTGTCATTCCAACCAAGTCACAGCCATCATTCTCTAAACGTTTAACCTCGGCAATTGTTTCAAGGCGAGGGCCGTGTGTCGCGCCGTAAACACCTTCACTACTAAAGCCGTTTTTGAGTTTTTGCTGCGATAAAACGTCAATCAACTTTTGCCGCAATGCTTCGTCATAAGGATAACTAAAGTCGACATAATCTAATGGTCTAAAAGTACCATCAAAAAAGGTGTGTTCGCGCCCCGCGGTATAATCAATAATTTGGTTGGGTACCGATATGTGACCTGCGATGGCATGACGGTGAATACCGCCAACCGCATTAACAGCAATGATTTTATCCGCGCCTAATTGTTGCAACGCCAGTAAATTAGCTCGGTAATTAATGAGATGGGGAGCCACTTTGTGAGGGTGGCCGTGGCGAGGCAAGAATAATAATCGCTGACCGTGCAATTCACCTTCAACAATGTCACCACTGGGCTTACCCAACTCGGTGGTGGTATCCGTATGAATTATTGTATTAACCAGTTCAGTAAACTCAGTTAAACCTGTTCCACCAATGATTGCGTAAGTGTGCACGTATTAGCCTTTTATTAAGAGATTACAGAACTGAGATCATTGGCAATGCGGCTATGTTCAAGCCACGAATCACTTTTATAAAGCTCACTTGCGATAGAATCTTGGGCTTTCATATTGCTAAGGCTTATTAACGGCCAATGTTGATCGCGTACGGTATCCACAATTTCTTGTGCGGCTTCTCTGTGATTACAAATCAAGAGTACATTACAGCCTGCGTTTTTGGCTTTTTCAGCACGAATAGCAGGAGAGCCCGATGCAGCGGCGCCTTCCATGGATAAGTCATCGCTGTAAATTAACCCTTTAAACCCTAACTGCTGGCGTAAAATAGTCTGTAGCCAGATGGCTGAAAAACCCGCAGTAAAATCCGCATCAACAGCGGGGTAAATAACATGCGCTGGCATAATAGCGCTAAGCTGGCCGTCTTTGATTAATTGCTTGAAAGGTATTAAATCCTGCTGGTCGAGAACATCATACGGTCTTAAGTCTTTGGGTAACGTTTTATGCGAATCGGCCTTTACATAGCCGTGACCAGGAAAGTGCTTGGCAGTCGCTGACATACCCGCATTTTCCATGCCGTTAATAAACGACTTTGCAAGCTGATAGACATCGTCAGGGCGTGCGGCAAATGCACGATCACCTATGACATCTGAGCGTTCAAAGTCCAAATCTAACACAGGCGCAAAACTTATATCAATACCGTGGTGTATTAATTCTGCAGCCATTAACCAACCAAGAGAATAAGATTCTGTCAGGGCGCGGTCTTTATTGAGGGCATAAGATTCACCCAAACGTCGCATCGCCGGTAGACGTAAAAAGCCGTCACGAAAACGTTGTACCCTGCCTCCCTCTTGATCGACAGAGATAATAAGATCAGAGCGTAATGCTTTAATGCTTTTGCATAATACTTTTAGTTGTTCAGGGTCACTGTAATTTCGGTTGAACAATATAAGGCCGGCAATTTCAGGCTGTGATAAAAATACCGTGTCTGCTGGCGTTAATTCAGTGCCCGCAATATCGGCCACTACACAGATTGACATGAAATTCTCGCAAAGGTTGATTCTTGAATCCAGATTAATGTGCCTACACTAAGCGCATCAAAGAGTTTAATAACATCACTATTGCGCATGCGAATACAGCCATGTGATTCCGCTCGGCCCATGGGTTCAGTATCAGGGGTTCCATGAATATAGATGTAGCGCTGCATGCTGTCGACATTGCCAAATCGGTTAAGGCCAATCTCGCAGCCACTTAACCATAAGATGCGCGTTAAAATCCAATCACGCTTAGGAGACTGTTCTGCTAATGCAGAACTGTAGATTTCACCCGTTGGGCGGCGACCGATAAAGACAGTATTTTCAGGCTTACCATAACCAATTTTAGCCCTAACTTTATGCCAACCTAAGGGCGTTTGATTAGAGCCCTTTTGCTGACCAATCCCCAACTTAGACGTTGAAATAGCGTACTCAATCACGTCGTCATCAAAGATTAAGCGCATGCGCTGATCTTGAATTGAAATCTCTACTTGTGAAGGTGATTGGGCATTAATCATCTCCAACATTCACCATTAAGCCCGATGCTAAGAAAGGCATTAACTGAGAGATAACTTCTTTAACATCAGATTGTTTACCCAAGTCATGCTCAGCCATCGCCATTAACGAATCGACACTCGACATGGTAAATACGGCAGCCCCCAACATAAAATGAATACGCCAAAAACGCTCCATGGGTGTCAATTCAGGGGTGACTCTATTAATTTCTTTCATATAACGATTAAAGACTTTGCCGTATTCACTGGTCAAAAATTTACGTAAATGGCCCTGACCCTGGCTGTAAGCTAATCCCAATAAACGCATAAAGACGCCAAACTTTACGGGATTTTCTAGACCTGATTTGTTTAAGGTAATGACTAATAATTTTAACAGTTGATCCGGGGTATTTTCCCGTAACTCTATAATGTCTAGCTGCTCTGAAAACTGAACACTAAAAGGCGTTAAATAACGAGCAAATATAGCCTGTATCAATGACTTCTTAGAACCAAAATGATAATTGACTGCTGCTAAGTTAACGCCTGCCTTTGTCGTTATATTTCTCAACGATGTCTCGGCAAATCCTTTTTCAGAAAATAATGCTTCCCCCGCATCTAGTATGCGCTCTGCGGTTTCTTTCTGTGCCATAACAATCCAAATTAATATTTTTAAAATTCAAACATACGTTTTAAACAGTTTGAGTGCAAGCAATACTCAACACCAAATATGAATACTGTATGACCGTTCTTTTAGAGAAAAATGATTGAAAGGCTTTACAGGACAAAAAACACTGTATATATTTACACCCACTGTATAGATAAACACTACCTGCAACGTATGAGGAATCAACATGATTAAGCTTACCGCTCGCCAGCAAGAAGTTCTTGATCTTATTAAGGACGCCGTAGAAACAACAGGCTTCCCTCCCACTCGTGCAGAGATTGCCGATAAACTTGGATTTCGCTCGCCTAATGCCGCTGAAGAACACTTAAAGGCCCTTGCTCGCAAAGGCGCAATCGAAATGATGCCTGGTGCCTCTCGAGGTATAAGGGTATTAGAGAGCACTCAATTAGGCTTGCCAATAGTTGGTCGTGTTGCGGCTGGCGAACCCATTCTAGCGCAGGAACATATCGAAGATCACTGTAAAATACCGGCTAATTGGTTTAAGCCAAACGCTGATTACTTATTAGAAGTTCAGGGCGAAAGCATGATCAATGTTGGCATAATGGACGGTGACCTGATTGCTGTACATAAAACAGAGGTCGCTCGCAATGGACAAATTGTTGTTGCTCGAGTTGAAGATGATGTCACGGTTAAGCGTTACCAAAAAACTCGTAATAAAGTGACACTGCTCCCTGAGAATGATGATTTTGATCCTATTGAAGTCAACTTAAAAGATACAAACTTTGCGATTGAAGGTTTGTATGTCGGTATTATTCGCCGCCACTAAAAGTACTATTTAAAAACCAAAATTTATTAATACAAGGAGTTAAACATGCGCCAATTACCACTAGGCATTCTGAATTCTGAGTTAACCCTAAGCAGCCGTCTTGGAAGAGTTGAATCAAGTACTTATGTATCAAACAAGAATACTTCAAACAATTTAGTGCCAAGCAATGCAGGTATTAGTGAAATTATTCTGGCAGCCGATAGCGCTCTTCAACCTATCTACCTATTACCCTTGTTATCGCAAATGTCTTTGGATAAGCGTTGGTTAATGTGGTTAGCAGATGAACCGTCAATGAATCGCAATTGGGTTGCTTCTTTAGGTATTGATGCCTCTCAGGTATTGCATATTAATGCTGAAAACGAATGCTTCCATAGAGTATGCTGCAAGGCATTAGCCGCAGGCACAGGACACTTAATTATTGAGTGGCCAGGCCAGATCAGTAGCGATGAACTAGCTGAGCTTGAAGATGCTGCAAAGGTAGGTTCCAGTCACGCACTGCTGATTCGTCGTAGATAATTTCGTGACTGGCTAGTGAATTATTCCTGGGTTTTCTGGTTCAGTCATAATGTTATTTTGTTCAACGTCGAAACCGGATAATTCACTGACTTTACTAACACCTGCTTCAATCATCGCATGCGCTACTTCGATATGATTATTTCTTAATCCTTTTTTGGCTTCTTCTGAGAACTGAATTTTAACGATCAATTCTTCAGATTCTTCATCTGCTCTACGCAAACCAATATCACCATTAGATAATTCTACGATTTCAAAAAAATCAGCCATATAACTCACCTAAACTTATAGCCTGCTAAAAGTATGCACGCTGGATACAAGAAAATAACCTATAAAATCTAGGATAAAGGCACCCTAAAAGTAAAAAAGAACACGCATTAAACAATCAACACTCTTGACGGTTGTTGCGCTGCATATCAATCATGTCATACATTGATTGGTACCAATCACGTAATGGCAATGATTGGGCTGTTTGATCATATAGTTTGATCATATTAAGAGTTTGCGGCTGAGGCACAGGCATGTTGTCTTTCTTACTGCAGTACTCAAAAGCTGACTGTAACTGGCGAAGCCAACTAAAGTCATCAAGTTCTAGCTGACGCAACTCGGTCATTTCTCCTGTTGCCACAGGAACCACTTCCATCAAATGCTGCAATGACATAAATGAATCACGGTACTGCGCGATTTCAGCAACTTCATGCAAATAAGACTGATACGTTAAAACCAACTGAAACAATACAGATTCTTGCAATGCGACCGCAAGCACAGAATCTGAAGCAGATTCCTCAACCTGCACTTGGCTTTCTAGTAATAACCTTGCTTGATAAAGCTTTTGATTAGTGTGCACCAACCATTCAGCCATTAAAAATCAACCTTTAAACCGAAGTGTATACCTTGTTCTAACATGAATACTTTTTTGATGTTTTCAATCTTGGCACGACTATAACGGTAACCCATGTAAACGCGGGCTGTGGGTAATAGACCGTACTGAATACGAATATCCGCGTCGGTTAAATCTTCAGTGTCGTTAAAAGAAACGACGCTCGGCGCATAATATAGGTAACCCGCAGTGCTCAGACCAGGTATTTGAGAGAGTTGGTAACGAAAAAACCCTCCCACACCCAGTGCGCCACCGTCTATATCGCCGCTTTTAAAAGCAAAAACTTTGCCACCAATACCCATGTATAAGGGGCTATTAGGCTCACGCACATCGACAACGTGCATACCCAGTGACAGTAAATCACTGTCGTCTTCGTGGTGCATAATGCTTGCAGAAATATGCAAACCAGAACCTACTTTAGCCGCGTCATAGGCAAGACGAACCGAATCGTTCGCCAAACTTAGGTCAACGGAGCCACCCGCTAAACTCTGCATACTGATCGACAATAATAACCCTGAAAATAAAATCTTTAATGCTTTCATATTTCTCGCAACCTAAATTTTTACGCATTATACCAGATGCTCTCTCGTTTGAGAAAACACCGTAAACTCTTATAAAAAAACAGCGCCCATAGGCGCTGTTATTAATATAATACTGCAATTAAAGACGTCTTACTTCATCAATTCATGTAACAACTTGTTCAATTTACTGACGTACTCAGCAGGCTTTTGCAGCTGGCTACCTTGTGCCAATTGCGCCTGACCGTAGATAACGTGAGCTAAATCGTTAAAGCGACTTTCATCTTGCTCTCTATCCATCGAAGCAATTAATGGATGATTTGGATTTACTTCAAGTGTTGATTCAGCTTCTGGCACTTCTTGCCCTGCAGCGGCCAACATCTGGCGTAAACTATCATTCATATCGTTTTGTCCAACTACTAAACAAGCAGGAGACTCTGTTAAACGAGCAGTAATGCGCACCTTACTGACTTCGCCTTTAAGAGCAGTCGCAATACGTTCAACCAAGCTCTTATTATCTTCAGCTAACGTTTCCGCAGCGGCCTTTTCTTCTTCACCCGTTAATTCATCAAGGTCGAGTTCACCCTTGGTGATATCTTGGAAAGATTTGCCTTCGAAGTTACCGAGGTGGCTAACCATCCACTCATCAACACGCTGAGTCAGCAACAATACTTCGATGTTATTTTTCTTAAAGAACTCTAAATGCGGGCTATTAAAGACAGCATTGTAATTTTCACCGGTTACGTAGTAGATCTTCTTCTGATCTTCTTTCATGCGTGAAATATAATCAGTCAAAGAAACTGTCGTAGCATCAGATTCGCCTTTAGTACTGGCAAAACGAAATAAGCTAGCAATTTTTTCTTTATTAGCAAAATCTTCAGCTGGGCCTTCTTTTAATACTTCACCAAACTGCGTCCAGAATTTCGCATACTTCTCTTCGTCTTTTTTCGCCATCTTAGTTAACATGTCTAAAACACGCTTAGTAAGAGCAGAACGAATAGAATCAACATTTTTATCTTGCTGAAGAATTTCTCGAGAAACGTTCAGAGACAAATCATTGGAATCTAAGATACCTTTAACAAAGCGTAAATAAAGCGGTAAGAACTGCTCAGCTTCGTCCATGATATAAACACGCTGGGTATACAGTTTTAATCCTCTTGCGGCATCACGATTCCACAAGTCCATAGGTGCTTGCGACGGGATATACAACAAGCTGGTATAATCAAGCTTACCTTCAACCTTGTTATGAGACCATGCCAGAGGTTCTAGCCAATCATGGGATACGTGCTTATAAAACTCTGAGTATTCTTCATCACTAATATCGGATTTAGATTTAGTCCATAGCGCTTGTGTATCATTTACCGCTTCAGGAATCATCTTATTCTCGCCCTCAGCATCTTCACTGCTAACTTCTTGTGGCAAAAATATTGGAATCGCGATGTGATCTGAATATTTCTTAATTAAGGTACGCAGACGAGAACTATCAGCAAACTCATTTTCATCATCTTTTAGATGTAAAATAACACGTGTTCCGCGCTTTGCTTTTTCGATATTTTCTAAGCTAAACTCACCTTCACCTTGTGATTGCCAGCGAACGGCTTCATCAGCCGCTAACCCTGCGCGGCGAGTTTCAACGATGACATCTTTAGCAACAATAAATGACGCATAGAAGCCTACACCAAACTGACCAATTAACTGTGAATCTTGTTTTTCATCACCACTTAGCTTGCCTAAAAACTCAGAAGTTCCTGACTTAGCAATGGTGCCTAAGTGACTAACAACATCTTCACGGCTCATACCAATGCCGTTATCTTCAATTGTGACGGTATTGTTTTCTTTATCAAAGTCGATATGTACCGCTAACTCACCATCGCCTTCATAAAGATCAGCATTTGAAACAGCTTCAAAGCGTAATTTATCACAAGCATCCGATGCGTTTGAAACGAGCTCACGTAAGAAAATTTCTTTATTGGAATACAATGAATGGATCATTAAATGAAGTAATTGTTTTACTTCAGTTTTAAAACCCATAGTTTCTTTTTGAGTTGCAGTCATTTGATCTCCTTAGTTCTGAACAATCACCCTTGAACAATCAAGAATGCCTTAAATAGATAGCTACTGATTTAGCCTTGTTACAGAAATGAGGTCGGACAGTCGAATTTCAAGGGAGCAGAGTGTAAAAAGAAAAGTAAAAGATAGGGAGAAGTCAAAATTCCCAGCAGTGGCCTTAGCTGGTCCAAAACCACGCATCTAATTTTCGTCTATTTTTTTGCCAATAAGAAGTGAGCACGTGCTGTCGCAATGGGGTTTGCACGATTATTCTGCCATGCATTAATAGAAACATTAGCGACTCGACTTCCCTGACGCCAGACCTGACACTCAGCAAACGTATCTTGATCACGCCCTGCTCTTAGATAATCCAAAGAGAAGTCAACAATTTTAGGCATTAAAGGCGTATCCATAAACATCAACAGATTGATTGCACCCGCAAGTTCCATAAAGCCACCAATCACACCACCATGAATAGCAGGTAAAATGGGATTACCAATATTATCAATGTTTCTGGGCAATTTAAATATGACATTATCGCCAAAACGCTGAAATTCAAAGCCGATATAACCCGCGTAAGGAATGCTATCAACCAGAGGTTGAAAGTCACCACTGATTTGGGCTTGCTGAATAGTATCTTGAAAGCTCATTAAGACTCTCCTTCAGTTTTCGTCTCGATCTGATTAATGCTCTTCTGATCAGCACCCCTCTTAATTGTTTTCACTACTGGCTCTGTTCCCATGAAAGGACTCGCATCTCCGTTTTCAATAACTGTCCTAAATTTAGGTGGTGTCATTTCAGCACCAATGCGCATGAAGGTCGCATTGCATTTGGCAACTAACGTATTGTCTATTTCTTGTCTTACTTGGCACTCGGTAAATATCACGTTGCTAGTGATACGCGATACAGAAGCATGAGCAACGAGATCTAAGCCTGGCTCTGAAGCTTTCATGTAATCTACGCGAAGATCCAGCGTTGGACACAGCTCCATGCCTTCAATCGCTACAAAACAGGCCGTTCCACAAGCAGTATCCATTAACGTCGTTAAAGCCCCACCATGAATAATACCCATCATCGGATTGCCAATAATGTCATCACTGTAAGGTAAACGCATTTGTAAGCTTGTCTTATCAGCCTGTAGAACTTTAAGCCCTAATAGCTGGCAATGACGAAGCACAGAGATAAAACGCTCTGCCTTTTGCTGATTTGTAATATTCATCAATCGATACATCACTTTATAAAATTTGCATGGCGGCTAATGCTTCTAGCAATCGATAAACTGAAGCTGAAGGCGCCTATAATTGAGCGTGGTTATACCTTATTCTAGTTGAGGATAAAACCAGAACCTTTGTTAAAAAAAGCTTTTTGCTTAATAATTAAGCCCATAGATAATCAAATCAGTGCTAAAACAGATCAGCAGATACAAAAAAAGGACGCTAAAAGCGTCCTTTTTTTATGCAACATTTACCTGTTTATTTCCAACCAGTAATCTTCTGCAAAGCTTTACCGATATCGGCAAGACTGCGAACAGTTTCAACTCCAGCGTCTTCTAGCGCTGCGAATTTTTCATCTGCAGTGCCTTTGCCGCCAGCGATAATCGCACCCGCATGCCCCATACGCTTACCTGCTGGTGCAGTAACACCGGCAATGTATGAAACAACGGGCTTAGTAACATGCTCTTTAATGAAAGCCGCCGCTTCTTCTTCTGCACTACCACCAATTTCACCAATCATTACGATCGCTTCAGTTTTAGGATCTGCTTGGAATAACCTTAAAATATCAATAAAGCTAGAACCAGGAATTGGATCACCCCCAATACCGACACAAGTAGACTGACCGAAACCATAATCTGTCGTTTGCTTCACTGCTTCATAAGTTAATGTACCTGACCGAGATACAACACCTACTTTACCGGGTAAGTGAATATGACCTGGCATAATACCGATCTTACATTCTCCAGGAGTGATCACACCCGGGCAGTTTGGTCCGATTAAGCGCACGCCTAATTCATCGCATTTTACTTTTGCATCAAGCATATCGAGAGTAGGAATACCTTCGGTAATACAGACAATCAGCTTGATGCCAGAGTTAGCGGCTTCTAGAATAGAATCTTTGCAAAATGGCGCTGGAACATAAATGACAGTCGCTTCTGCACCCGTTACTTTCACCGCTTCAGCAACCGTGTTAAATACGGGTAACCCTAAATGCGTTTGACCACCTTTGCCCGGCGTAACACCACCGACCATTTTAGTACCGTATTCAATCGCTTGTTCAGAGTGAAAAGTACCTTGCGCGCCGGTAAAACCTTGGCAAATAACTTTGGTATTTTTATCGATTAAGATGCTCATTATTTTGCCCCCTTATTGGCAGCGGCTTTTACTGACTGTTCCGCTGCATCGGTTAAACTGGTGGCGGCGATAATATTTAAACCGCTATCGGCCAATACTTTTATGCCGAGCTCTGCATTGTTACCTTCTAGGCGAACAATAACAGGAACCTTAACACCCACTTCTTCAATCGCGCCAATAACACCCTCTGCAATTAAATCGCAGCGAACAATACCGCCGAAGATATTAATCAAAACGGCTTCAACATTTTTATCAGAAAGAATTATTTTAAACGCTTCGATCACGCGCTCTTTGGTAGCACCGCCGCCAACATCTAAGAAGTTAGCAGGCTTGCCGCCATGCAACTGAACAATGTCCATAGTACCCATGGCCAGACCTGCGCCATTAACCATGCAGCCGATATTGCCATCAAGAGCAACGTAGTTTAATTCCCATTTAGCCGCATGTGCTTCACGCTCATCTTCTTGAGACGGATCATGCATTGCTTGTAAATCTTTATGACGATAGACCGCATTACTATCGATGCCTATTTTAGCATCCAAGCAATGTAGGTCACCTTCTGAAGTGATCACGAGAGGGTTGATTTCTAATAACGCTAGATCTTTATCAACGAATAATTTTGCCAAACCTAGAAAGATTTTAACAAACTGGTTGATCTGTTTTCCTTCAAGACCGAGCTGAAAGGCAAGAGCGCGCGCTTGATAAGGCTGAGCACCGACTAAAGGATCGATTTCTGCTTTTAGAATTTTTTCTGGAGTTTCGTTAGCAACTGTTTCAATTTCTACACCGCCTTCCGTCGAAGCCATGAACACAACACGACGACTAGCACGATCAACAACAGCGCCTAAATATAACTCTTGATCAATATCAGTACACGTTTCAACTAAGATGCGGCTAACGGGCTGACCAGCAGCATCTGTCTGATAAGTAACTAAATTTTTGCCTAACCAACGTTCAGCGAATTCTTTAATTTCTTCTTTAGTAGTGACTAGCTTTACACCGCCTGCTTTGCCTCGACCGCCCGCATGAACTTGAGCTTTTACGACCCACTTATTACCTTCGATTTGATCTGCTGCGGCAACGGCTTCTTCAACTGTTTTTGCGGCAATGCCTTTCGATACAGGCAAGCCATATTGAGCGAAGAGTTGTTTACCCTGATACTCGTGTAAGTTCATTCAATTTATCCCGTCAGATTGATTACGTCCATCATTGATCTAGCCAAAAGCAAAGTCAATTATACCAATGTATAATACCCTTATTGTGCATCCTTACTCTTTCTGCTTTAACTACAGTACTAACTCAAAAATTCACTGCACAGTTTTTATAACCTTTTAAGATAATAGACTGCGATGAATAGAATTTAAACAACAAAAACAAAAAAGCCGCATAATTCCGGCTTATTTATTATCTGATGTCACAAATCAGTAATTAGCAGGAACTGTGCAGCTTTAAAGCTAACCATTAAAAATATCGTCAGATATTATCCTGCAAAATTGCAGATTATTTTTTCTTTTTAGGTTTACGGTTTGCTTTATGAATTGCAGTATTATTTACCGCCAGTGCAGCTTCATGCACCGCTTCAGAAATAGAGGGGTGAGAAAATACCATCATGCCAATATCTTCCGCGCTGGAACCAAATTCCATGGCGATCACGATTTGCTGACAAAGATCACCGGCGTTAGGGCCAATAATATGCGCACCTAAAATACGATCTGTTTCAGCATCTGCAATGATTTTCACAAAACCATCGGTCGAGGTAGAAGCCATCGCTCGACCATTAGCAGCGAAGGGGAACATGCCTACATTGTAAGATGCGCCATCAGCTTTTAGCTGCTCTTCCGTTTGACCAACACTGGCAATTTCAGGATTTATATAAATAACAGAGGGCACAACATCATAGTTCAACTGAGCATGATGACCGGCAATTCGCTCTGCCACCATAACACCTTCTTCAGAAGCTTTATGCGCTAGCATCGGACCGCGAACAACATCACCCACCGCCCATATTCCTGGAGCATCTGTCGCGCAATGATCATTAACGAAGAAGTATCCACGCTCATCCATGTTAACGCCGCTATCACCCGCCAGTAAACCTTCCGTATAAGGACGACGACCCACTGCAACGATTAACTTATCAAAAGTGATCTGCTGTTCACCTTCAGAATCTTGATAGGTTACGGTAACTTCATTATCGTTCACTTCACTGCCTGTAACACGAGCACCAATGCGAATATCTAAACCTTGCTTGGTAAGAAGTTTCTTAGCTTCTTTCGCAACCGCTTGGTCAACGGTATGAAGGAAAGTATCTTGTGCTTCAAGTACCACAACTTCAGAACCTAACCGACTCCAAACACTGCCGAGCTCAAGACCAATAACACCCGCACCGATAACACCTAAACGCTTAGGTACTTCAGTGAATTCCAATGCACCCGTCGAGTCGACAATAACATTGTCAGTCAAAGGTGTTGGCGGAATTTCAACAGGTACAGAACCTGTTGCAAGAATCACGTTTTTAGCCTCAATGATTTCACTAACACCAGCGTGATTGGTGAATTCAACCTTGCGACCGGCTAATAATTTACCCTTGCCTTCAAAAGCGGTTACACCATTGGCTTTGAATAATGAAGCAACACCCATCGTCAGATTTTTTACAATCTGATCTTTGCGCAGCAACATCGCCGGCACATCCATTTTCACTTCACCCAAGGAAATACCATGAAGTGGAAATTTTTCGTGAGCTTCTTCGAATTTATGCGAACTATCCAACAAGGCTTTAGAGGGAATACAACCTACGTTCAAACACGTACCGCCAAAAACGCCTTTACCTTCTGTGTTTACCCATTTATCGATACAGGCGGTTGATAAACCTAACTGTGCGCAACGAATGGCTGCTACATATCCACCAGGACCACCGCCGATTACAACAACATCAAATTGCTTACTCATGTATCTTCCTTATTAAATATCCAATAACAAACGTGCTGGGTCTTCAAGCATATCTTTAATTGCTACCAAGAACTGAACCGCTT
>JBNMOT010000069.1:0-17065 GCA_051275515.1 Oleispira sp.
AATGGCGATCGTGTGAAATAATGACCATGGTGCATTTACGCTGATTCAATACATCAGACAACCAGTTAATGGTGTAAATATCCAAGTTGTTAGTTGGCTCATCTAATAACAAGATATCAGGATTAGAGAACAAAGCCTGCGCCAACAATACGCGTACTTTATGGCCCGGCGGCACCTGTGCCATTAAACCAAAATGAAATTCTTCTGCGATACCGGCTTCAAGCAAGATATCTCCCGCACGACTTTCTGCGCTATAGCCGTCCATTTCAGCAAATTCAACTTCAAGGTTCGCAACCGTCATGCCGTCATCTTCAGACATGTGAGGCAAAGCATACATACGATCACGTTCTTGCTTAACTTCCCATAACGCTTTATCACCCATGATCACAGCATCGATAACGCTGTATTTTTCAAAGGCAAACTGGTCCTGACTTAAGGTACCTAGCTTATCACCTGGGGTAAGAGAAACGTTTCCAGACGTTGGCGCTAGCTCACCGCTCATGATTTTCATAAGCGTTGATTTACCGCAACCATTGGCGCCGATCAAACCATAGCGATGGCCATTACCGAATTTTGCCGAGATGTTTTCAAACAAAGGCTCAGCGCCGAATTGCATTGTAATATTAGCGGTAGATAGCAAAGGAATTATTCCTAGAAAAAACTGTAGACATGAAAATGCGAAAGAAAGAAAACGTGCGCGCATAAGATTTGCGCGCACTATAAAGAATTAATGGCTATTTGTCGAGATCAGCTGACTAAATATCGCACAATTAATGCACAAATACTCTGCCAGCCCACTAACTAGGCTGTGTTATTTCAGCACTGGGGACAAACTTGAACGAGTCGGCCAAACAGCTAGTACCTAAGCCATTCAGTTTTTGAACTTTAATTTGTACAGGAATACGTTCTTTCATCGCCTCAACATGACTGATAACCCCAATCATTTTGCCAGAGGCATTTAAGCTATCAAGAGCATCCAACGCGACATCTAAAGTTTCGTTATCCAGCGTACCAAAGCCTTCATCTAAAAATAACGATTCGATTTGCGTTTTATGACTCACCAAATCCGATAACGCCAGCGCCAGCGCCAGACTGACTAAAAACCCTTCCCCACCCGATAAGGTTCTAGTATCACGCACATTATCACCTTGCCAGGTATCCAATACCTGTAATTCCAAAGCAGCGTTATCTTTGCGCTGCAATAAATAGCGCCCGTGCAAACGGTCTAACTGACGATTCGCTAAATACACTAGATGATCCAACGTCAGCCCTTGAGCAAAACGGCGGAACTTATCCCCTTTTTGCGAACCAATTAAGCTGTGTAAATGAGCGATATCGTCATAACGCTGCCTGGCCTTATCAATGCTCACTAATATTTCTTTTTGTCGCTCACGTCGCTGCTGATCACTTTCTAAGTGATGATTAACTTCACCCTGACGCTGCGCTAAGCTTTTTAGCTGATGCTTAGCATCATCCATTTGTTGCTGAACGTATCGCTGATCCTGATGCCCGAGGGCGGATTTAATGTCACTTTGCTGCAGCTCACGATCAATTCCCTGCGACTGTTCTAACAAAGCATACTGGTGAATAGAACGTTGCTGTAAGTCTTGCTCAATGGCCAATAATAATTCTCGCTGCTGCGGTTCCAATACGGCTGCTAAGAATTCTTCGGTCGTCGTAAAAGGACTACAATCCAAGTCTTGCTGCCATTGATCATTCTTATTGCCTAAGTCTTGTTCGTTACGAATGCATTGACTCTTAACAACCTCCATCTGCCCTGAAACATTTTCGACATTCTGTATATTCTGCTGTCGCTTCTCTAAACACACCCTTGCATTTGCAGTCAATAAAACAACGTCTTGCTTAGCTTTTTCTCTAGCGATGTTTACATCACTTTCAGGCAATAATGATGAACGTATTTTTTTCAATTCTGCTAATTCTTGCTCATGTCCAATACAACGATCCGTTAAGAATTTAAGCTGAAGTTCGGTCTGTTCTTTTTGCTCAAGCGCTTGCTCATAATGATGTTGGTTTAACTGCAGTGTTTGTTGCAACAACCCTTCGTTGTCTTTATGTTGCTGCCAAT
Organism: Oleispira sp.; assembly: GCA_051275515.1. Classification (GTDB taxonomy): domain Bacteria; phylum Pseudomonadota; class Gammaproteobacteria; order Pseudomonadales; family Oceanobacteraceae; genus Oleispira. The sequence goes on from JBNMOT010000069.1 coordinate 2,087, forward strand.
TAAGCAGTGTTTGCTGCTGTTGGGCTATCCAAGCGTCCAGATATTGGGCTTCAGGTGATTCAAGGCCATATTGCGCAAGCTGTTCAATCAAGCCTTGCTGCATCGTTTCTAATTCTTGTTCTAATACCTGCTGCTGTTGCTCGCCTTGAGTGATGTGCAATTGCAAACGCTGCTGCTGCTGATTTAATAATACTAATCCCTGCTGCTCTGCTTGCAATATTTGCTGCTGAGAAAGCAATTCAGCATGGGCTTGTTGCGACTGCTGATCACTTTGCTTCAACGCATTAGCATCATCTTCAAGTGACATTAAATGAGTCTTCATTTCAGTGTGGCGTTGCTCAGTCTGCGACTGATTAATTTTCTGATAAATTTCTATCTTGGGGTGCTCAATAGAACCGCACAAAGGGCATTCTTCATTAGCCTGTAACTTGTTTCTTTGCTCGGTCAAATCCTCAATCTTTCGTTCCTGCAATAAGATCAGATCAATATCGTTTAATTGTTGAACATACGATTTATAGTGAGCACGAAGCTGCTGCAAGCTCTCTTCCATATTCAGCTTTGGTAATAATTGCTGACTAATAACCTGTTCGATATTTAGGGTATTTTCCTGCAAGCGCTTAACAAAAGTTAGCCCAAAATCGATTTTTTCTTGTTGAGCCGTTATCTGCTGACTGAGTGAAGACCACTGAGTTTGAGACTCACGCTGTGTATCTTGAGCTATCTTTATAGTCTGTGTTAACGGCAAGATTCTTATCAGCTGACTGCGCCACAAAGGCAGCTGTGCAGCAATAAACTCTACCTGGCTGTGCTGCTGTAAATATTGTTGATGCGTTGTGAGCTGTTGCTGTAAATCCGTTAACCCGTTCGCCTTCAATTTTATATCGGCTATTAATTGAACGTATTGTTGCTGGGCGGCTATGAGTTCAGAATTTTCATCTTCTAATCCTGTCGTTTTATGTGAGATTTCTGTATCAAGGGGAATAATTTTTTCGTTGAGTAATTGATTAAATTCACCATTTTTTTGTTCCGCAACGGTTAAAGATACATTCGTTTTATCAACATCACTTTGTAATAGTATTGATGCCTTATCAATATCATGCTTTTGAAGCCGCAGTGTTGCTAGCTGTTGCTGGGCTAATGTTAATTGTTCATTGGCGTCTTGCCTTAACAGGTAAGGCCCACGAAGTTTCTCAGCAGGGTCCGATTGGGCTAAACGCAGAAGATTTTTTTCTTGCCGCTTTTTTTCTTGTTCAACGTGTTTAAGCTGAGCCTCTGCCTGCTGTATTTGCAGCTGATTCTTTTCAACACTCAATATCCACGCAAGCTTATCTTGGCAAATTCTGAACTGCACATCGGAAGATTCTAATTGTTCTAGTAGTTGCTTATTTTCTTCTTTGAACTCGACAATCTGATCATCGGTTAAAAGCTCTGCCCCTTCAGAACGGGCTACTAATTGCTCTAAGCCATGCTTGCTTTCGGTAAAATCACGATGCACTCGCTCGGAGATTAAACCGTAAATTTCGCTACCGGTTAATTCCTCTAATAATTCCGCACGCTCATTTGCCGCTGCATTTAAAAAAGCAGCGAATTGCCCTTGAGACAACATCATCGATTTGGTAAAGCGAGCAAAATCTAGACCGGTGATGTCCTCGATGAGTAAAGCCATCTTTTTCACTTGTGAAGCAAGAATTTTACCATCTTCAATTCTTACTAACTCAACCACTGAGTCTTGTAAATTACCATCCACTTTGTTACGTGAACGACGCTGGCTCCAAAAGGCTCGATAACCTTGTCCTTTAACTTCAAACTCAACTTCCGCTAAACAATCGGACGTTCCTCGGGTCATTAATTCATTACTGCTTTTGTTAATCCCCCCCAGTCTTGGAGTTTGCTGGTACAAGGCTAAGCAAATGGCATCAAGAATGGTGGTTTTACCGGCACCCGTTGGGCCGGTAATTGCAAACAAACCGTTATCTGAGAAAGGTGATTGAGTAAAATCAATCTTCCATTGCCCTTTTAAGGAATTTATATTTTTAAAGCGCACGCTATTAATCTTCATGGGGCAGCCCCCGCTCTACTTCAGCAACGGTTTTTTCAAATTGCTGTCGCAGGCGCTTAAGCCTTTCTTGATCGTCTGCGGTAATAAATTCTTCCAAAGCTAAACGGCGTTCAAAAACATCGACAGGACTCAACTCAGCCAACATTTCTTTATTGTCGCCTTCAATGCGTTTTTGTTGCTGCTTTTTTGCCCGTCTTAACTGCAAAATTTCAACATTCATACCTTCGGTTAAAACGTGTATCCGTTGTTGCAGATCATTTAAATAATCCTGCGTTTCCACCTCTATCGATAACCAAGTTGCTAACACTTGATCATCAAGATTCGTTAAACTCTTAAGCTGATTTTCAATACTTGCAAGATCACCTTTAATGACTTTCATCGGTTGAAACAACGGTATATACAAGGGCTCAACCGACGTTAATACTCCTTCATCAAAATCAACGATCAATACTTGCTTTTGACTGCCCAACTCATCAAAACTTAAAGGTATAGGAGATCCACAATAACGAATATGATTACTTTTTGCGACGATCTGTGGGCGGTGAATATGGCCTAAAGCAATGTAATCTGCAGGAGGAAAGGCGCTCGCAGGAAAAGCCTCTAAGCTACCAATATAAATATCACGCACGGATTCAGATGTGGTAACGCCCATAGTGGTTAAATGCCCTGTCGCAATAATCGGCATTGACTTGCCAATCTTTTCACGGTGTTTTTCAGCTATGGCAAACAGCGTTTGATAATGTTCGCCTATCGCTTGGCCTAAAGCTTGTTTCTTTTGCTCTCCAGACTCACCGGAAAAACTTTTCATAATGTCTTTTGGACGCAAGTAAGGAATCGCACATAAAATGGCACCCACCTCACCCTTTTTATTATTCAGCTCAATCACCTGGTCGGCAAGTGAATCCCCGGGGGCAGCAATAACTTTAGTATGAAGTTGAGCCAAAATATTTTTCGATTCATTTAAGGTCGAGACTGAATCGTGATTGCCTGCTAAAACGATTAACGGCCGACCTAACTGACTCATACCGATAACCACTTGATTATAGAGCTCGCGTGCATAACTGGGCGGAGATCCTGTATCGAATATATCACCCGCGATGATCACCGCATCAACCTCTAATTCAAGCACTTTATCCAGCAGCCATGAGATGAACTTTTGATGTTCAAGGGAACGACTTTTGTTGATAAAAAACTGGCCAAGGTGCCAGTCTGATGTATGTAGAATACGCATAAAGTGAACTCAAAAATTGATACCATCAGTGTAACTCAATGCACTAATAAATAAGAAATTCAGTAAAAGTAACGCAAAAAAAAGCAGCCCTAAGGCTGCTTATCATCAATATTAGAGTGTTAAGTTCTAACCTGCTGGAGTGTTATCACCATGAGTCTTCTTATGACGGGCAATAATTTGCTCAGGCTTAAGAATAAACGTTGCCAAGGCAGGCAATAATATCAATGCACCTAGCATATTCCATATAAACATAAAGACTAACAATATGCCCATATCGGCTTGGAATTTAATCGGAGAGAATATCCAAGTACCTACACCAATCGCCAAAGTAATCCCTGTAAAACTAACGGCTTTACCGGTTGATTTAAGGGTTTCAAAAAATGCTACTTGCAATGACTTACCCGTAATCAACATGACTTCTAAGCGATTGTATATATAGATACCATAATCGACACCAATACCCACACCTAACGCAATAACAGGCAGTGTCGCAACCTTAACACCAATGCCCATGTAAGCCATAAGGGCCTGACATAGAATCGAGGTCAAAGCCAAAGGAATCAAGATACAAGCAATTGCACGGATCGAACGGAACGTAACAAAACATAATATGAATACAACCGCATATACGAATATAAGCATGGTATTTTGCGCGTCACCAATGACTTGGTTCGTTGCCGCCTCAATACCTGCATTACCCGAAGCAAGCTGGAATCGAACAGGAACACTGCTTAGTTCCCCTGTTGCAATTGCGTCTTCAATTTCAGCTCTATCCATAGCGAAGTATTTTGCATCAACCTTATCGTCATATTTCTCTTTGAAAGTTTCAACAGCCGTTACAACATTTTTCAGTGTCTCAGCTTTATGATCATTCAAATAAATAATCACAGGAGCCATTGAACAATCTTGATTCAATAACGTTGAAGGAGCACGTTGAATTGAGGTATTTAAAATAGTCTGATTACGAGATAAAGCCGACCAGTTTAAATTACCTTCATTCATTCCTTTAGTAACAAGTTTAGATACCGTCACCATAGAAACCGTTGATTGCACACCCGGAACATTTTCCATGTACCACATGAAACGGTCGATAGCGTCCATCACTTTAAAGTTATTACACTGCTCTTTTGGCGTTTCGACCATCACTAAGAAAACATCAGAACTGGTTGAATAATTGGCAACCATGTAAGCATTATCTAGATTATAACGTGAATCTTGACGAAGCTCTGGAGCACCGGCATCAAGGTCACCAATTTTTAATGACTGGCTATGATAAAGACCAAAAATGGCCATGAAAATCGCAATAACGATTGGATAAGGCGCAACTTTCTTACTCGCAACTTTAGAAAGCAACTTCCAAAGTTTTGGTTCAGATTTTTCATTATTTTCGGCATGGCGAATACCTGGTTTACTAATGCCTACATAAGACATCACTAATGGAACCAAGACCAAGTTAGTAATAATAATCATGGCAACACCGACACTCGCAGCAATCGCAAGCTCTTGGATAACACCAATCTCAATAAACAATAACGTTAAGAAACCAAGACCATCACTTAATAAAGCCAGCATGCCGGGTACATAGAGACCACGGAATGCTAAACGAGACGCCGTTAATTTATTAGCGCCCTTGCCGGACTCGATAGCGATGCCACTAATAATCTGAACACCGTGACTGATGCCGATCGCAAAAATCAAGAAAGGTACAAGTACAGAATAAAGATCGATAGTGAATCCCATCAATGCCAATGCACCTAACTGCCACACCACGGCAATCAGCGATGCTGCGATTGGAATTAAGGTTCCTCGAATACAACGAGAGTATAAGTATAACAAGAAAGCAGTAAAGATTATCGCCGCCAAAAAGAACCAAACAATAGACTTAACGCCATCCAGTAAATCGGCTAATTTTTTAGGTGTTCCCGTTGCATAGATAGTAATGTCATCACTGGTAAAGGCATCACGTATTTTTAATTCGACGGCGTGAGAGAATTCCTGATAATCAAGCTTTTCACCGGTCTCAGGATCTACTTCATTAAGGGGAATATCGATAATAGTAGAAGAGAAGTCATTTGAAACTAAACGGCCAACTTGACCTGATTTCAAAACATTTTGTCTTAATAGATTGAGACTTTCTTCTGATCCATCGTACGTTGCTGGAATAACTGGGCCGCCTTGAAAGCCTTGCTCAGTCACTTCCATCCAACGTACATTCGGTGTCCATAAAGACTTCATCGCTGAACGATCAACACCTTTAATAAAGAACACTTCATCATTAATACGTTGTAAGGTCTCCATATATTCTTTACTGAATATATCACCATCATTACTCTCAACAGAGATCTTAATGTTTGATAAACCACTGCTCAGTTCATCTTTATGAACCAGATAGTTTTCAATAAACTCATGATTAAGAGGAATATACTTTTCAATACTAGAATCTAATTTTATTTGCGTTAACCCATAACCAAAAACAAGGGTTAGTAACGCTAAAATTATCAGTACTACAGGACGTGCAGAAAATAGTAATTTTTCAAGATAAGGTTCTGTGTCTGGTGAAAACAGATAATGCTCTGGCTCAGATTGAATATCTTTCACTTTTTTATTAGTTGTCATGCTTAAAAGTCTCCCTCAGCCATCGTGATTTTTTCATCGATCATCTTACCGTTAACGCCAACACGTTTAACACCCGCTTCACCCACAAACACTAATGTGCTATCAGGTGCTTGAGCGACCGCTACTGAGGATATGCGGCTAGGTAAAATAATGGATTTAGGATTTTCTGATCGACGATCTAATAAAATAATCGAACCACCCGTGCCAACCATCACTGACGCTTTATCCGCCTTAGTGATACCTGCCATTAACGTTTGCTCAGATTTTGTATAGATCTTTTGCCACTCTATTCCGCCATCTAGCGAATGGAATAAGTTGCCACGCAAACCATAAATCAATAAATCATCGGCTTTTGCAGTTATGCCAAATAAAGAACCTTGATAAGGGGAAGGCAATATACGCCAATTATCACCCATATCATCAGAACGTAAAATCAAACCCTGTTCGCCAACCAACATCAGAGAACGTGGTCCAACCATCGTCAAACCATTGATATGCAGACGATCACGGTTTCCTAGATGAGAAGACCAATCTACCCAGCTTTTACCAGAATCATTCGTGCGAAAAGCTACGCCATAAGCGCCCACTGCAAAACCAATTTTGGCATCATAAAACCAGACATCCAAGAAAGGTTTAGTTGAACCACTATCTATATCGTACTGTGCATCGTCAAGAGCATACGTTTTATTTTCAAGCTCCATTTCTGCATTATCAATCGCCGCTGGATCGGCGCTGTTGTTAGCACGATCCAATTCTAAAATTGCACGTTCTTTGTTTTCTCGTGCACCTTTAATGATTGCACGGTTTGCAAGATAACCATCAAATTGCTTAGCCCAAGTTTCTCCACCGTCACTACTGTGTAAAATCAAACCATCATGCCCTACTGCCCAGCCCATGGTAGCGCTTGGAAAATGCACTGATGTCAAAGTAACTGAAGAAGGTGTTTTGGCTTGAGACCAATTTTTTCCACTGTCATCAGAATATACAATATGCCCATGAGCCCCAACTGCGACTAGACGACTACCGGTTAGGGTAACATCCAATAACAAACCTTTATGTGCGCGATCAGTTAACAGCGATGGAGTTTCAAGAGGATCCTGCCATTGTGCATGAGCAACAATAGAGGCTGTTAGACTTGTGGCAAACACAGTCACTTTAATCATTGAAAATCGTGAAACAGCTGTAACGATCCGCTTTCGAATCGAATAAAATCTCATAAAAACGCTCCATTCTTATAGTTTTTTTTAAGGGCCGCTAGTTTAGCCGACCCTTGACGAATTATCTAATGAGCATATGTTACATAATGTAATTGGTTTAACTAATTATCGTCTGCCCCTTCGACGTAAGGCAGATGGCGTAAAGTACTGATCACCCGGTATCTCTCTACTGAAGTCTACCGTTCCTTGCTCTTCATTATCCAGACCCTGCACATGGTAACGGCGGGCTTTAATATCGTGGAAAACATCTAACGTTGTCCAGGTTACGGGGATTTCATAAAAGTTTTTCAAATAAGCCATGCTCACACGCCAGAGCTCACCCGCACTGTCATATTGATCAGCGACAGCAATGCCCCACGTGTCTTCATCGATGTAGAAACGGCGTGTTTTATAAACATGTCGAGCACCTTCTTTCAAATTTGCTTCAACAATCCAAACGCGATGTTTTTCATAACGCGTAAAGTCTGGATTTAAGTGTCCTGGCTTTAAGATCTCTTTGTAAGTCAAGTTGTTGCTAGAAAGTTCATAATTATTATAAGGAATAAAGATTTCTTTTTTACCCAACAGCTTCCAGTTATAACGATCAGGTGCACCGTTATACATATCAGTATCATCGGCGTAACGTAGACCATCTGCTGCAGCGATAGGTGTATCGTAAGCTAGGTTAGGTGCTCGACGAACACGACGCTGGCCTGCGTTGTAACCCCAAGCTTGGCGGGCTTCATCTACCTGATCTATCGTTTCATGAATCAATACGGCACCACCGGCTAATCGTGCTGGCGCTTTAGTAAATGATAAGTAGTAAAAAAGGATATTGTTTAGCTCATCAATGCTCGATTTAGGATTATAAAAGTTGAATAAAATATCCTGCTGAACCGTAACTAATGAAAACCCACCATCTTTATGAACAGCCACTTCAGATGAGCGACGGCTAAAGAAAGTACCACGCCACCGTGTAATGTGATTCCAAATAGCTTCTAAGCCATTTTTAGCAATCGGGAATGGAATACCCCCATAGGCGTAACGTAAACCGGCACTATTGGTATTCAATTCAGAACGAATCGCGTTCTTGTACGTATTATCGTAAACCCATTCTGGTGCAGCAGCGGTGCGGCGAGTTTTATAAATCGGCATCCGAAACGTTTGAGGATACGTTTCAAACAAAGCAATTTGGCCATCCGTTAAGTGGTTTTTATATTTATCTTTATTAGCAGAAGTAATAACAAACAAAGGCTCATCCTGCGGATAAGGATTTGGATGATGCTGTCCGGCCCCTTGATAACTTAAAGCAGGCACTGTCAACCCACCACGCCATGGTGGAATATCCTTACCATTACCCGCGCGCTCGGCACCTAAAGGCGTTAAGTCATTCTTCAAGCGCTCAGCTTGTTGAACTGAGACTGCAGCACTGGCAAGCTGGCAAAAAGAAGCCAAAACCAATACGCAAGCCGAGACTCTGTTATTCTTTATCATTCTGCGACCTCTAATTAAACCCACAAATGTAGGTTATCTTTACGTTAGCATAAAGAAACTTAAGTCTAGGCTCAATGTGCTTAGGCCAGTAATGTATTGTAAGACCGAAAACCTTTTCATTTCTGATCGATAAACAACCTACTTTTCAATTAAACTCTTACTTACCACCTCATAAACGTCTTTTGATAAGTCTTCTTGAGACATTATCCTCTGTAATTGCTGCTTCATCTGCTGAGCCTGACTGCCCACATAGCGACGCCATTTACTTAAAGGCGCTACCAATCGCGAAGCAATTTGTGGATTCAATCGATTTAATACAATAATTTTATCCGCAACCAGTTGATAACCTGATCCATCAAGAGCATGGAAATTGATCAGTGATTGTCCTGCAAAGGCACCGATAACAGAACGTACTTTATTCGGATTTTTAATATCAAATGCTTCATGGTCTAAAAGCTTTTTAATATTTTCAACAGTGCCATATTCAGCGGAACTTGCCTGAACCGACAACCATTGATTAACAACCAAAGGCTCTGTTTGCCATTTCTTATAAAAAGAAGCTAATGCCCCTTCCGCTTGTAATGTGTGCGTCGAATTCACCATGCTGGCCAAAGCCGCCATGCTGTCGGTCATATTGTCACTATTTTCAAATTGCGCCACCGCTAAATCACAATACTTTTTGTGATCTGTTTTCAGCAGATAGCTCAATGCCGCATTCTTTAAGCCTCGTTGCGCCATTTGTTCAGGTTCAGGTAAGTAGCTTTGCTGGACATTTAATCTTTGGTAGAGCGCTGCTAGGTCTGAGGCTAACGCTTCTGCTAATACAGACAGGACATAACGACGAGCTTGATTAATAGCCAAAATATCAATGACATCTTGAGTTTCAGCGATATAAGAAACACTAGGCAGTACTAACATCTTGGCGAGCATCGCATCATCAATATCATCGCGCTTTAATACAGTGCGATAAGCGCTAATTAAACGTGCATCCACCGCAGGCTCATGGCCTTCTTCAAATTGCTGCATCACTTGATAAATAACATCAAGTGCTAAGTTTTGACCCGCATCCCAACGATTAAAGCCATCACTATCGTGCTGCATTAAAAACATTAATTGGTCACGACTGTAGTCATAGTTCAGTTTTATCGGAGCAGAGAAGTCACGTAATAAAGAAGGAACAGGCTCTTCCTTAATATCAGAAAAGACTAATACTTGTTCTTGTTCTGTTAATTTGAAGATACCTTGCTCATAAGCACCTCTCTTATTAATTAATCCAGGCGCTAACTCGACCCTTAGTTCTTGGCCACTTTGCCCGATCAACCCCAACTGAATCGGAATCAAAAAAGGTTCTTTGCATGACTGCTTAAAGGTCAATGTATAGGTTTTGGCAGCGCTGTCATAGTAGCTTTCAACGTCAACAACGGGCGTACCGGCTGATTTATACCAGCGTTTAAATTGGGTAAGAGATAGGCTATTGGCATCTTCCATCGCACTCACAAATTCATTGATAGTAACCGCTTGACCATCATGGCGATCAAAATATAGATCAGCGCCTTTACGAAATCCTTCATCCCCTAACAACTTATGAATCATACCCACGATTTGCGAACCCTTTTCATAAATGGTCACGGTGTAAAAATTACCGATTTCAATGTAAGAGTCTGGCTGAACAGGGTGTGCCATTGGCCCAGCATCTTCTGCAAATTGAACCGTACGCATGATAGCCGCATCTTCAATGCGCTTAACCGCCGCTGAGTTCATATCTGCCGTAAACTGTGAATCACGATAAACGGTAAAGCCTTCTTTCAAGCTCAGCTGAAACCAATCACGACACGTCACGCGATTTCCCGACCAGTTATGAAAGTACTCATGCGCAACAATCGCCTCAATGCGTAAATAAGTAGCATCGGTTGCCGTTTGAGGATTGGCTAATACACAAGAAGAATTAAAAATATTTAACCCCTTGTTCTCCATCGCACCCATATTGAAATCATCAACGGCGACAATCATAAAGATATCAAGATCATACTCTCGACCGTATGTATCTTCATCCCAGGCCATTGAACGCTTAAGAGCATCCATTGCGTAATCAGTTTTATCGATATTCTGAGGTTCGACAAATATTTTTAACTCAATTTTACGACCCGTCATGGTGGTAAAGGTGTCTTCTTTAACCATAAGATCACCGGCCACCAGAGCAAATAAATAACACGGTTTTCTATGCGGATCATGCCAGCTGACGCTGTGACGACCCTCGCCTAACTCACAATGAGTCGTTGCATTGCCATTGGACAGTAAAATAGGATATTTTGATTGTTCGGCAATAACTTCTGTGGTGAAAATACTCATCACATCGGGACGATCTAGATAAAAAGTAATCCGTCGAAAGCCTTCGGCCTCACATTGGGTGCAAAACATGCTCCCTGATTTATACAAGCCTTCTAACTCGGTATTATTTTGCGGTTCATTTCGAGTTGAGATTTCCAGTTCGAATGAATCACTTATTTTATGAATGGTTAAAAGCTCTCCATCAAGCGAATAGTCATCGCCACTCAAGCGTGAACCATCAACCGAGATCGCCAACAACTCAAGCTGATTCCCAACCAAGACCAAAGGCCCTTCAAAACTTTCATGATGTTCACGATTACGACGCATCACTAACCGACTATCGACCTGAGCATATTCCTCGAATAAATCAAAGCGTAGATGCGTTTCTTCAATCACAAAATGCGGTGGCTGATAATCTTTTAAATAAATACTTTTTGGTTCCGCGTCGCGCATTATCAAACCCTTTGGTTTAGCTTAAATGATGTTGTATCTAGCTTAATAAGTGAAATTGATATGGTAAGAAGAAAATTTTCTTACATTAATAACACCGCAATCTAGTAATAGATATTGACCTTTAATACCCATTAACTTCCCTTCTATTTCGGGCGTTTTGTCAAAGTTTAAACTCGCTACTTTAGTAGGATATTCTAAAACAGGGAATTCGAGCTGAACCGCATCCAATTCAGGCAAGTGAGTAATCGCACCCGGTCCATGCTCAAGTTCTATTGCCTGCAGACCTTGCTCATACTGCTGATAAAGCTCATCACGAATGGAGGCAAGATCAACCGCATCTGCTTCACCTTTTAGCATCGCACGCCAATTGGTTTTATCCGCCAAAGTTTGCTTAAACAGGGTTTCAACAAGTCCCGACAGTAAACGATTACGTACTTTAAAGATTGGTAGGCCTTGAATCGCACCTTGATCGCACCAACGCGTAGGCAACTGAGTACCACGAGTGATACCTACTTTTAAAGCTGAAGAGTTAGCAAGATAGACAAAATGATCTTGCATGCAAAAACTTTCTCCCCACTGCTCATCGCGACACGTACCAAGATGATAATGGCATTTTTCTGGACTCATAATACACAAGTCACATTGTGGTAGTTTCTTAAAGCAAGGGTAACAATAGCCCTGACTGAAACTTTTATTCGTTTTACGTCCGCAATGACTGCAATGGATCTCACCGACATAATGCATTTTAATCGTCTCACCCAGCAAAGGGTTAAGATCAACAAGCTTATCATCGAGACTCATCTGATATTGAATTTTTGAGCTTGTCTCAGTATTGAGCTGAGTTACCATTTTGTTAAGGTGGCCAGATATTGTCGGCATAGTTCTTCTTTTTTATTTAATTTAAGCAGCTTTTTAATGATGTTTTGACTTGATGCTTGCCATTAAAAGCATTCAGCAAACTAGGTTGCGTCGACTATTTAATAGTCAGTGTTTGGACATCATCATCTTTACTCGACTTACAAGCTGCTTCCATATAACCAATACGTTGATCGGCCGGTACATCCGTTATTTCTTCGTAACGAATTAACGCTTCCATACACAATACTTTTTGCTCACTCGCCAGTTTACGACCGTCTGGCCAGCGACCTAGCTCTAAAGCACCCTTCATATTTTGGAACACTTCTGGCGTCATCGCCTTGATCAAATCATCAACTGTCATCGTCTTCACCTTCAAATTCTTTATTTACACTTGATCGTTTATTTTGAGGCCAAACCAGGGCCAATACAACACCCATTATAGCGCCTGCTAAATGAGACTCATGGCCAATATTCAGTGCCATTCCTGCTTCATCAACCAGCATTATGACGAGCATAGAAATCATCATAAAAGGAAACAACCAACTTGGCAGCTGATAGCGTGCATGCTTAAAACTGTGTCGCCCCCAAGCCCAACCCATTAGGCCATAAGTAACCCCGGAAAGACCTGCGAAAAAGGGCCCCACCGCAAGATACTGAGCAAAAGCAGAACTTACCGCTAGCACTAACGTTAATACGATTAAACTGACATGGCCGTCATACACTTCTATTTCTTTGGCCAGAATCCACCACCAAAACGAATTCATCAATAAATGCATAAACGACAAATGAATCAACGCCGGGCTCCACCAACGATAAAAATCATTATCCCAAAAGCTTGAAAAATCGAGTTTATTACCTGACCAAAGATCAGCCCGTAATAACCACGCCTCCATTTCCAACAAACCTATCTGCTGGAAAAAGAAAAGGGCGACCAGCAACAAAAGCATCATAACGGTCACAGGAAATCGACCGCACTGTATTATTTTCTGCTGGGCCTTAACTTGCCAAGGTGTTCTTTCAGTTTTATCAGGCTTGGCTGATAGTTTACCGGATTGCCATGCTTCTACCCAAATTCTCACCTGCTCAGCATCTTCCGCCCGCGCAACCCAAAGATCCTGGCGATTGCCATTTATTACAACTCGATGAGGGATGCTTGCCTGCCACAGGCGCTCAGTTATGGGGCTTAGGTTAATATCAGAGCTGGCTTGAAATACTAGAATTGAATCCATAGATTATCGCTCTGCCTTATCAACCCGCACCCAAGTGAACTTGCCATTATTCAAATGACGCTCACTGTCCATTCTGTAGGCGACTAAGCGTCCATATTTTACGGCACTGTAATCAAGGCAGGCGATATTTGAACGAATAACCGAAGGCACTCCCGACATCCAATAATGTCCGAAAAAAAGAGGCTTTTCATTTTCAGAATAATACAGCAGCTTTTGCTTTTCTTCTGCCGTGAGCCGAGCATGTGCCAGGTCAACGGGAAGTGGATCTGGCTGAAAGACAACATCACTGTATATTTTTGGACTGCGTGACCAAAACTTAGTACGAAAAAACTGACGAACCATGCCATCTTTTGCAGTCATTGAGCGGTTATCGGGTAATTTTAACGACGTGCCACGTAAAATCCGATCTAAAAATTGAAACAAAAATGTATCAGGATTGACCGACTCAGACAGCAAGCCTTTGTGCAGTTGATTACCACCATATCGAGCAATAAACTCGTCAATCAATGCATGATCCCAGCACGCATGAACAACCCTAAAATGATCAAAATCGATAAATAAAGGTAGCTTTGAAAACCACTCTAGGTATTCTTTGAACTCTTGCGGATGATCTGCAAACTGTTCAACCGTTTGCTCAACAATAAAACTATTGCGTTCGGTATGGGGACGTAAATACGGGCGTTTTACTCCAGCAGGAGCAGGCGTCATATACGTGACTAGATTGTATTCATGATTGCCCATAATCATATAAGCATGACCCGCATCAACCATAGAGCGGACAATTTCACACGCTAAGCGAATATGTGGGCCACGATCAATAATGTCACCTAAGAAGACGACTTTACGACTTTTATGTTGGTATATACCCTTTATTTTGCTATAGCCCATCTGCTCTAACAGAACAATCAGGGTTTCTCCGCAACCATGGATATCACCGATCAAATCATAACCTTGCTGCATTAATTAGCCACCCGCCTTTTCCCAGCCCAACTTATTACGGCACACTTCATAGAAATTATGATCTTGTGGATGGATCAATTTTAATTTATGAGGTTTTTTACGAATAGTAACCGCATCACCAGGCGCACAGGGTATGTGCTTTTGGCCATCGCAGCTGACCGTAGGATACGTTTCATTGCTTTCACCAATAACCAACTTAATTTCGCTATTGCCATCCACCACAATTGGACGGCTAGAAAGCGTATGCGGAAACATAGGCACTAGCACGATAGCATCTAGCTTAGGATGCATAATAGGACCACCACCGGACAGAGCGTAAGCGGTCGAGCCGGTAGGCGAAGAAACGATCATGCCGTCAGCACGCTGATGATGGACAAACTGACCTTCGATATACAGATCAAAAGCAATCATACGTGCCGATTTACCTGGGTGTAAAACAACGTCATTTAATGCTTCACCGGTAGCAATAGAGACACCATCACGCTTGATTTCAGCATCTAACAAAAAGCGCTGCTCTTCAATGTATTCGCCATCTAAAACGGCTTGAATAGCGGC
>JBNMOT010000070.1:0-17011 GCA_051275515.1 Oleispira sp.
ACGACATAGTTATCTATTACAGCGAATAAATAAATGGTGCGCTTGGTAGGAGTCGAACCTACGACCACCTGGTTCGTAGCCAGGTACTCTATCCAGCTGAGCTACAAGCGCACTTCAAAACTTTTCTATTACGACAGTTTTATCTATTCCAACGAATAAATAAAATGGTGCGCTTGGTAGGAGTCGAACCTACGACCACCTGGTTCGTAGCCAGGTACTCTATCCAGCTGAGCTACAAGCGCACAGTGTATTTTTCTGCCAATCTAATATCTTTCAACATTAAAGTGGCGGAGAGGGAGGGATTCGAACCCTCGAAAGGATCTCTCCTTTACACCCTTAGCAGGGGCGCGCTTTCAGCCACTCAGCCACCTCTCCTCAACACGGCCAAGATAATACCATATTTTTTTCTTTTGCATAGCCTAAATGTAAAAATAATTAGATTTTATCCATAAATATTAATACGTTAGAAGTTTCCGCTTGGCTCAGCCTCACCATTTTTCTCACGCTGGATACGCTGATAAATTTCTTCGCGGTGAACTGCGACGTCCTTTGGTGCATCAACACCGATGCGAACTTGATTACCTTTAACACCTAAAACGGTTACGGTAACTTCATCACCAATCATCAATGTTTCGCCGACACGGCGAGTCAAAATTAGCATTAGATTCTCCAATCTTTCCTTTGTACTTTTTCAAGTACATTTAATACTTTGCGAACTGCTTTGTTTCTAGGGTGTCTATCTATTCGATAAATATCTAAACGAAATATCTCCCTACCTTTCTATTCAGTATTGCCTACCTTTGACAAAATGAAAGAAAAAGCAGGAAATAATCCAGAACTTTAGTGCTGTATGGGCACTCCGACCCATACGGAAACCAATACCAGGCTAATGCCTTATATTACGCCCCCTCCTCAGCATCGAGGCCAAACGCTGTGTGCAAAGCGCGCACTGCCAGTTCTAGATATTTTTCTGCAATCACAACAGAGATTTTAATCTCAGAAGTGGTAATTGCTTGAATATTAATGGATTCGTCCGCCAATACTTTAAACATTTTACTCGCCACGCCCGCATGAGAGCGCATACCTACACCAACCATTGATACCTTGCAGATATCATCAGTACCGGACACATGGCGAGCATCAAGTTCAGTGGCGGTATTTTGTAAGATTTCTAGTGCTTTTTTGTAGTCATTACGATGTACCGTAAAAGTGAAGTCGGTAGTGCCATCTTCCGCCACGTTCTGCACAATCATATCCACTTCAATATTTGCATCACTAATAGGACACAAAATTTTAGAAGCAACACCTGGGATATCAGGAACGCCTTTAACGGTTACTTTGGCTTCATCGCGGTTAAATGCGATACCGGAAATTACTGGATTTTCCACGGAGCTATTCTCCTCCATTGTGATGAGTGTGCCAGGGCCATCATCAAAAGTAGAAAGTACGCGCAACGGTACTTTATATTTACCCGCAAACTCAACTGATCGGATCTGCAATATTTTTGAACCCAAACTTGCCATCTCTAGCATTTCTTCGAACGTTACTTTTTCCATTCGCCGTGCATTAGGCACAACGCGAGGATCGGTAGTATATACACCATCGACGTCAGTATAGATCTGTGCTTCGTCAGCACCGAGCGCAGCTGCAAGAGCCACTCCCGTTGTATCCGAACCACCACGACCTAAAGTAGTAATGTTATTTTCACTATCAACGCCTTGAAAACCCGCCACGATACAGACATTACCAGCATCTAATTGCTTTCGCATCGCATCGGTATCGATATCTTCGATTCTGGCTTTCATGTGTGAGCTATCAGTTTTAATACCCACCTGCCATCCTGTGAAGGATTTGGCGCCCACCCCGCGTTCCTGCAACGCCATTGCTAATAACGCAATCGTTACCTGCTCGCCAGTTGATATGAGAACATCCATTTCTCGAGGATCTGGGTTATCTGAGATGCTACCCGCTAGACCAATAAGACGATTTGTCTCACCACTCATCGCGGACACGGCAATCACCAACTGGTGACCCATATCATGGAAGGACTTAATTTTATCTGCGACATGCTTTATGCGCTCGACGGTGCCTACCGAAGTACCGCCGTACTTTTGTACATATAACGCCATGATTCAAACTAACTGAATAAAAAGGGGCTCAATTAAACACTAAATCTGCTTATTATTAAATCAAAAAATAAAAGGTCAAATAAAAAAAGGCGATTGATTCAATGATCAATCGCCTTTCGTTCTTCACATTAAATAAAGCCAAGAAATTCACATTAATTAACTATAAACAATTAACTTCTAACATCGGTGAGGTCTTACAACTTATCCACTAGCGCTTTAAACGCTTCTAATGCTTGCGGAATACCGGCCGATTTTTTACCACCGGCTTGTGCCATCTCTGGCTTACCACCACCACGACCATCTACATAAGGTGCGCATTCCTTAACGATATCACCGGCTTTTACCTTACCGATCAAATCCTTGGTAACACCTGCAAGTAACGTAACTTTACCTTCGGTTTCAGCGGCAAGCATAATAACGGCTGAACCTAGTTTATCTTTTAACTGATCTAGGGTGGTTTTCATCGTCGGTACATCCGTGCCGTCGATACGTGCAGATAGCATTTTGAAACCGTTTACTGCGACTGCCTGTGACGCTAGGTCTGAGCCTGCAGAACTTGCGAGCTTAGCTTTTAATGCTTCCAACTCTTTTTCTAACTGACGATTCTTGGCGATAACCAGCTCAACTTTTTCGCCTACATTATCACTGCTGCCTTTTACAGAGCGGGCAATAGTATTCAATGTCGCTTCTTGATGAGAGATAAAATTTAGAGCTGCCTGACCTGCGACCGCTTCGATACGGCGAACACCTGCAGCCGCGCTGGCTTCAGAAATTATTTTGAAAACGCCTAAATCTCCCGTTCTCTTTGCGTGAGTGCCACCACATAATTCAATTGAGAATTGATCAGCACCGGCTCCCGTTCCCATCGCAAGCACACGTACTTCGTCGTCGTATTTCTCACCGAACAACGCCATCGCACCGCTATTTTTAGCATCGTCGACATTCATTAAGCGAGTGGTAATTTCACTGTTATCACGAATTTCTGCGTTAACACGATTCTCGATCGTCGCCACTTCTTCTGCGGTCATGGCTTCTAAGTGAGAGAAATCAAAACGCAATTTATCATACGTTACCAGAGAACCTTTCTGTGCAATGTGCTCACCTAATAGGTTACGCAATGCGGCATGCAAAATATGTGTTGCCGAGTGATGCAAGGTAATCGCAGCGCGCTTATCGCCATCAACTTCTGCAGTAAGCTTATCACCAGGCTTAACCGTTCCTTCTACCAAGATACCTTGGTGAATATGGTTGCCACTTTCTTTTACAGTATTTTTAACTTGAAAAACCACACCCTCTGCTTTTAAGAAACCGCTATCACCAGACTGGCCGCCTGACTCTCCATAAAAAGTAGTTTCGTCTAATACGATTAACGCTTCGGTGCCTGCCCCTGCGCTTGCAGAGATGCTTTCAACTTTTTCACCATCAATGAACAAAGCCTGTACAGCACCCTGATTAGTTAGATTGTCATAACCCATGAAACCAGTTGAACCCTTTAACTCCAGAGCCTTTCCGCCTTTCATACTAAAATTACCCGCAGCTCTTGCGGTCGCGCGCTGATGCTCCATGGCGGTTTCAAAACCCGCTTCGTCAATTTTTAAATTCTTTTCACGCGCAACATCCGCGGTTAAATCCATCGGGAAACCAAAAGTATCATACAGTTTAAATACTGTTTCACCCGGTATGGTATCGCCTTCTAAAACGTTGATCGCATCGTTTAATATGCCCATGCCTTTATCAAGGGTTTTCGCAAATTGCTCTTCTTCTAAACGTAATACTTTTTCAATTTGAGGCTGGAGCTTAACAAGTTCAGGGTAAGCGTCACCCATTTGCTCAACTAACGCAGAAACCAATTTATGGAAAAAGCCAATCTTGGCACCCAGCATATGACCGTGACGAACGGCGCGACGAATAATACGACGCAATACGTAGCCGCGACCTTCGTTTGATGGATAAACACTGTCCACGATTAAAAAGCTAGTTGAGCGAATATGATCGGCAATGACTCGTAAGGATTTATTTCCTAAATCAGTACAACCTGTTACTTCTGCTGCCGCTTTTAATAATGCTTGGAATAAATCGATTTCGTAGTTGCTATGAACGCCCTGCATAATTGCAGCGATACGCTCAAGACCCATACCGGTATCAACCGATGGCTTGGGTAAAGGATGCATTACACCGTCTTCGGTTCGGTTGAACTGCATGAATACGACATTCCAGATTTCGATGAAGCGATCGCCATCTTCTTCTGGGGTTCCCGGCTTACCACCCCAGATATGCTCGCCGTGATCATAAAAGATCTCTGTACATGGGCCACACGGCCCGGTATCACCCATCGACCAGAAATTATCTGATGCGAATTTCGCTCCTTTATTATCACCAATACGGATGATTTTATCGGCGCTCAGACCCATGTTTTTATGCCAAAAATCATAGGTCTCTTCATCATCGGCATAAACCGTGACCAACAATTTGTCTTCTGGTATGTTCATCCAGTCTTTAGAGGTCAAGAATTCCCAAGCAAACTTGATTGCATCCTGCTTAAAATAATCACCAAAGCTAAAATTACCCAGCATTTCAAAAAATGTATGGTGGCGAGCGGTATAACCCACATTTTCTAAATCGTTGTGTTTACCACCGGCACGAACACAGCGCTGTGAAGAGGTCGCTCGCGTATAACTGCGCTCATCCTGGCCTAAAAACACATCTTTAAACTGAACCATACCCGCATTGGTAAACAATAAGGTTGGATCATTACCCGGAATCAAAGGGCTAGAGGCAACAATTTCGTGTCCTTTAGAATTGAAATAATTCAAGAATGCTTGGCGAATATCAGAGCTTTTCATAGTTTACACGGTCCATTAATACTGGATTAATTACTGGCAATACAACTGGGTAGAAATATTTGGGCATAATTATAGCTTGCCTCGCGGGGAATAAGTAGATGTCAGAAAAAACTATCCCAATGGCCTCGCCTCACTTTGAAATACCCGCATTCAACCGCTGACTTCACTATATAAGTACAAAATTTAATTGACTAATTAATAACTGCAAAATTATATAAGAATAACTTAATTGGGAGTTTTTTATGAATATCGACCGTCTCGTATTGGCCACTGCAGGTAGTTTCATTTTAATTAGCCTCTTACTTTCTCAGCTGCATTCAATTTACTGGCTAAGCTTTACTGCTATTGTCGGCCTCAACTTGATACAAGCAGCCTTCACTGGCTTTTGCCCATTAGCAAAAACACTAAAAGCTTTGTGTCAGCCAGCAGGTTCTGCTTCTAAATGAGGTCACGTTTTCTCACTTTTAGAGCAAAAAAAAAGACCGCTTAAAAGTAAGCGATCTTCTTTGGTAGAGCTTAACCTACTATGTTAGTAGGCGAATGTACCCAATCTTTGCCTTATACAGGTTCTAATTGTGCACATAATTATTACTGATTGGCTGCTGCGCGAGCGGCGTTAAGCCATCCATCGAACGTTGCTTGATTCGTTTTTATCCAATTCAAAGCGTGTTGACGAATTTGTTGCTGAGAGTCTTCACCATCAGCGATTAACATATTTTCGGCACTCACATCATTAATCGGTAGCATCGCCACTTCAAATAACTTAGCAGCAGATGGATTTTTCGCTGCAAATTCTTTGTTAGCAACAATTCGTTGGCTATTGATGTTGAAACCATAGTTTTTACCATTCGCCAACGATGTGTCAGTCCCATTCGGGTTAGATGAAAAAGGCACTTCCAACCAAACAACATCTTTACCTGGAACTAATTTTCCTGATACCCAATATGGCGTCCAAGTGTAATAGAAAATAGACTGGCCTTCGTTATAACGAACAATGGTATCGGCAATAATGGCTGCATACTGTCCTTGTTTATGGGTAATTCGATCACGTAACTTGAACGTATCTAATTGATGCTCAATCACACCCTCACAACCCCAACCAGCCTGACAACCGGTTAGATCTGCTTTGCCATCATTATCAGTATCAAATAATTTAGCGACTTTAGGATCTTTAAGTTGTGCAATATTATTAATGCTGTATTTGTCAGCCGTTTTTTTATCAATCAAATACCCCTGCACAGCACCCTTTATGTAACTGCCTCCACGATAGAATACTTTATCACCACCCGCATTCGCGTACATAGCATTGTGCAAGGGGAACCAATTAACTGCTAAGTAAGTCGCATCACCATTAGCAATAGCCGTGTAAGCAGCACTGTAATCGACTTCTTTAATGCCCTGTACATCATAACCAAGTTCAGACAAGGCTTCGTTCAATACGATCGTTTGAAACGCTTCTTCGGATATCGGACTGTGCAGTGCTTGCACCTTGATACCCTTGCCTGGCTTTTCATTTGCGTAACTTAAGTTAACCGCAACCAGTAATGACACTGAAATAAGTGTGCTCATTAGTTTTTTCATATTTCCCTCTTTATTATGCTTTTTTGTTATGAATGTAATTCTTAAACCTCTACCTTCGTTTCTTCTGCGAGCTCCTTATACCCGCGAATTGGTTAATTTTTTCTTCACGCTGATAATAAGCCCTACTGGGCCTTTAGAATACCAACCACTGCCCCCCCTTTCTCGATCTGATCGGCCCAATGACTGCGTCATGCGATCTAAAATAATCGCCAGAATAACAATACCAATGCCACCTACCGTCGCCAGACCAATATCAAGCCTACCAATGCCTCGCAAGACCATTAAGCCAAGACCGCCAACGGATATCATCGACGCAATAACCACCATCGATAAACTCAACATCAGCGTTTGATTCACACCTGCCATAATCGTGGGCATTGCCAACGGTAACTGAACTTTAAACAGCATCTGTCGCTCGCTGGCGCCAAATGATTGTGCTGCTTCTATTAAATCGCTAGGAACTTGTCTAATACCTAAATTGGTCAAACGGATCACCGGCGCAACTGCAAAGATAATCGTCACGATAACCCCCGGTACATTACCAATACCAAACAGCATCACGATGGGTACTAGGTACACAAAAGCTGGCGTGGTTTGCATAGTATCGAGTAATGGTCTTATAACGCGTTGACTACGATCACTTCTCGCCATAAAAATGCCTGTTGGTATGCCGATTAGCATACAAAAAAGCACAGACGTTAATACCAGTGACAGGGTTGTCATCGACTCTTCCCATGCTCCTATCGCACCCACAAATAATAAGCCAAGCGATGTCATCACCCCTAAACGCTTACCGACAAGCTGCCATGCAAGCAGCCCGAATAACAGAATCATGATTAACGGCGAGACACTTTGCAGCATTGCCTCAATGGCTTGAAGCGTATTATCAATAGGGGTTTTAATGGCAGAAAATACCGGTCTAAAATGCAGTACTAGCCAAGAAACAAATGTCTCTACCCAGTCCTGAAGAGGTATCCAGTTATGTGAGAAGGGTTCACTGAAAGAAAGCGGCACCTGCTCTTCCACACCCGCCGATAAACTTGATTTAAGCTCAGCACTGGTTGATTCCATCGAACCCCAAGGATTACTTTCTTGTTCACTCATTGCTTCGTCTCCCGATCTAAGGTTTCTAACAACAGGCTCTGACTTATCACCCCTTGATATTTATTATCTTTATCGACAACCGGAACAGGACAAGGAGAATTCGCCACCTGCCCAATCACTTCGTTTATTTGAGTGGTGTCTGTAATAGAATCGATATTGATAAAAGCATTTTCAAGCTGATCTTGATTCGATAGATTCTCTGGCAGATCTTCAGTCAGTAACACTCCCCGTAAATGATCATCTTCATCGGTCACGTAGGCATAAGCTGATTCGTCATTATTTAAATTAATTAAAGCTTGAGAGAGATCGACATCGACCGCTTGTTTAATCACTTTAGTATCGACTTGAGTAGCAATATCGCCAGCATTAAAAACGTTACTGACATCGACGCCTTTAAAAAAAGACTTCACATAATCATTTTCAGGATCATTAAGAATCTCATCCGGCTTGCCTACTTGAATAATTTCACCGCCTTGCATAATAGCAATGCGATCACCAATACGCATGGCTTCGTCCAAGTCATGAGATATAAATATAATGGTGCGTCGATGCGCTTGTTGAAGGTTTACCAGCTCATCTTGCATTTCAGCTCTTATGAGAGGGTCAAGAGCTGAGAAGGCTTCATCCATAAGAAGAATATCAGGATCGTTCGCCAACGCTCTGGCAAGTCCGACACGCTGTTGCATTCCGCCAGATAACTCATCTGGGTAGCTCGTTGCATGAGCCTCAAGACCAACCTGATCAAGGGCACTCATGGCTTTTTCATGGCGCACTTCTTTCGTATCGCCACTTAATTCCAAACCAAAAGCCGCATTGTCTAAGACCGTTAGATGCGGCATCAAGGCAAAAGATTGAAAAACCATACTGACTTTGTTTCGGCGAATGACTCTTAATTTAGTTTTATCGAGCTTGGTAATGTCTTCGCCGTCTATTAAAACTTGCCCGAGTGTTGGTTCAATTAAGCGATTCAACAATCTGACCAGAGTCGACTTACCGGAACCGGACAACCCCATAATGACAAATATTTCACCTTCTTCTATTTGCAAAGAAGCATTTTGTACACCAACAGTCATACCGGTCTCACTAAAAATAGTATCTTTAGTGGCACCTGACTCAAGCATTTTAATCGCTTTTTTAGGCTTATTGCCAAACACCTTATAGAGATTTTTGACTTCTAATTTATAGCTCATCGTTGCCTTATTATTTAGTGCTCTAAGCAATTAATATATATCCATGCTCTCGACAAAGCAAACCCCAAACTCAGACATGCCCTATACCACTGCATTTATTCATCACACTCTCTGTTCATCCTGTGGCCAACCTCTTCAACATCAGTGATCTAATTACTCATAGCCTTCGTATAATCACTGTATAAACATTTAAGGATCTAACCTTGTCTAATCCATATCCATTAACCTTACGAGTTAAGCAAATACAGGTTAGATGAAATTGGTTAAATCTAAAGATTAGCAGAATCCTAACCACATCTAATAGTACTAACGTACATCTAAATATTGGATGATTTTATATTATGAAGATGATTTTTTTCAGCCTTAGGAAGGTGAAAGAGAAACTGTTCATAATTGATAGGAAATATAATTTAAGACGAACGTCATACTATCAGCCAAATAAATCCTCTTTTTTAACGTACCTTGGCCAACAGTCGGATATAATAAATCAATATCGATTTTCCATAGGATTCAACCGTGCAAAAAATAGTCATTGTTGGCGGCGGCGCTGGTGGTTTAGAACTCGCAACACAATTGGGTCATAAGTGGGGCAAAAAAGGCAAGGCAGACATCCACCTAGTCGATGCAAATCATACTCATTTATGGAAACCTCTTTTGCACGAAGTTGCCACTGGCGCTCTAGACTCGGGAATAGACGAATTAAATTATCAAGCACATGGCAAAAAGCATGGTTTTAACTTTCATGTTGGTAAAATGAAAGACCTCAACCGTCAGACGAAAACGATCGAATTAGCCGCTATTTTTGATGACACTGAACAAATTCTTCCTCAGCGCGAACTGGAATATGACCAATTAATCGTAGCACTGGGCAGTGTCACTAATGATTTTGGTACCAAGGGCGCAGCTGAACATTGTCATTTTTTGGATGCTCGCCAACAAGCAGAAACCTTTCATCAAAAACTGTTAAACCAATTCATTAAAGCTAACGGCAGCAATGACCCAGAAGAACTCAGTATTGCCATTGTCGGTGCTGGAGCAACAGGGGTTGAGCTATCGGCAGAGCTTTACAATACAACAGAAGCGTTAGCCAGCTACGGTATGAGCCAGTTCAATATCGACAAACTTAACGTTTCGCTAGTTGAAGCGGGGCCACAAATCCTTCCTGCATTACCAACACGAATCTCAAATGCTGCTAAACGTGAACTTGAAAAACTGGGTGTGAATGTATTGACGGATACAATGATTACAGAAATCACCAAAGAAGGTTTTATTACTAAAGAAGGGGTGTTAATTAAGGCAAAGTTGAAAGTGTGGGCCGCCGGGGTTAAAGCACCCGATTTCTTAGCTAATATTGGTGGGCTTGAAACGAATCGAGTGAATCAACTGACTGTTAGAGCTAGCCTACAAACGACGCTCGATGATGATATTTTTGCAATGGGTGATTGTGCTTTTTTATTACAAGCTAATGGCAAGGCAGTGCCACCTCGCGCTCAAGCAGCTCACCAACAAGCGTCTCATATGTTGAAAGTTCTAGCAGCCTTGCACGCGGGAAAACCCGCTCCAGATTTCATTTATCGTGATAAAGGTTCCTTGGTATCTTTGAGTCGTTACAGTACCGTAGGCAGTTTAATGGGGAGTTTAAGTAACGGTTCAATGATGATTGAAGGGCGTATTGCCCGTCTTGTCTATATGTCGCTTTATCGCATGCATCAAGTTGCGCTACACGGTTACGCTCATACTTTGTTATTATCGCTGGTTGGTCACATCAACAAAGTCATTCGTCCTCGTTTAAAACTGCATTAATATTTGCCTAGAGCAATGGCACCAATAACTGGCTGATCGATGTTATTGATAACATCTTGGCGATAATCCCCAGGACGTTTCCCCGTCCAGCGACGAAACGCCTTGTAAAATGCACTTGGCTCGGTAAAGCCTACAAGAAAAGATATTTCATATAAGGGTAAATCTACGTCCTTAATTAAGCTCAAGGCCAATGCCTCACGACTGTCGTCTAAAATGGATTGGTACGTTACACCCACCTCTTTTAGCCGACGCTGTAGATTTCTAATAGAGAGGTTTAATTGATGAGCCACATTCTTTTGGGTTGCATTTTGCTTTAGAAGACAATCCTTAATCTCGGTTCTGACGTCAATATATAGATCCAGCCTTTGCAGTCGCTTTATAATGATTTTATTGGCTGCTACGAGATTTTTGTCGAATAATAATTTGTCAGCATAAGGATTTACTCTAGAGAGTAAAGATTTCGATATTTCCAAATAAGTATCATTTGACTTATGAATCGAGCACGTCAAGAGCTTTTCATGTTCTATTCCGTTTACGCTATTCCTATCGTAATGATACTTAATATACTTGCCCGCATCTGAAAACACATGTAGAAAACAGGTTTGAACAGCCGCAAATAGCATATCTTTCTGATAACTGCTAAAAATAATACCTTTACTCGGTGAAAAAGATAAACGGACAGTATTATCATCAATGTCTATTAATTCAAAGCAACCCGATTCAGAGATAACATGAGAATGTTCAATTAGCGCCTCTAAGCCATCAGACAGTGTTTCACATTTTTTTAACATAGCGTTAATGGTGCCATCATATTTAGCGATGTATTGGCCTAGGCGTACCCCCAGAGCAGGATCTTTAGAATCCTCAACAGCAGCCTGATGCAATTTAGACATTTTGTGGCTAGAAACACCAAACGCTTCCTTTCCTCCCGCAGTAATATCAATACCTAAAATATCATCCAGTATTTGCTTGGAAATATTACTTTCCAACCAAAACTGATATAGCAAGTAGACAAATGGCATGGCCACTTGTGGCAAAATAGGCATAACTCCCCCTCTATTGATCTATAACAGTAATACTAATTGTTATGAACCTTTGGAACGGGTATTTAAACGCGCCATCAGGATTCTGAAAAACTGTTCTTGTTGAATGGTTAATGTACTGATGGTGGTTTTATGTGGCTAATCTGTCAATAGACTCTGACGACAGCACAAGAGGTAGTGCAAATTTGACTGGTATTCCTTACTAATAGTCTAAAAATAATATTTTATATAACTATTAATTAAGTTTTTTGTAACTCTAAATAATGCTCTATGGCAAATTGTATGTGATCCATCGAGAATCCACGATATGCTAAATAGCGAAATGCTTTTTGTTTTTCCTTATAATCATTAAGATCCAAAGAATTAAATTTCCTTAAGCCGCAATCATATGCCAACTCGAACCAATCGATATCCGCTTGTAATATTTGCTCAATAAGATCTTGTTCTATACCTTTCTCTTTGAGTTCACGCTCTATTCGCATCAGACCTAAACCGCGATTGATACGAGACCGCAAAAAAGACTCAGCAAAACGCTGGTCACATTGATAGCCTGACGCTATCAATTGATCGAGTAATTGTAATAAATAGGTCTCGCTAGGGGCGCGAGCAATAAGCTTTTGATAAAGCTCATGACGGGAGTATTCACGACGTGACAGCAAACCAATCGCTGCCACGCGCAATTGACTTTCAGAGAGCTCTATTGGTTTAGAAAACCCTGAAGATCTTGTATACATGATGAATCTTACGACTCAGCATTTGCTTTAGCTTTTTCTGCTTTTTCTGCTTTTTCTGGCTTTTCAGCTTTCTCAGCTTTCTCAGCTTTTTCTGGCTTTTCAGCCTCTTCTGGTAGCTGGCTAGTCATTAACTGTGCACGAATTGCTGTTTCTATTTCTTCAGCAATGGCCGGATTTTCTGACAAATACTTTGCGGCATTGGCTTTACCTTGACCGATTTTATCGCCCTGATACGCATACCAAGCACCTGATTTATCAATCAAATCGCACTTAACACCCAGATCAACCACCTCACCCATGTGGTAAATACCTTCACCATATAAGATTTGGAACTCAGCCTGCCTAAACGGAGGAGCAACCTTGTTTTTAACAACTTTAACGCGTGTCTCGTTACCCGTTACTTCATCACCCTGTTTCACGGCACCGGTACGACGAATATCTAAACGTACTGACGAATAAAACTTCAGTGCGTTACCACCGGTAGTCGTTTCAGGATTGCCAAACATCACACCAATTTTCATACGAATTTGGTTGATGAAAATGACCAAGCAATTGGCATTCTTAACGTTCGCCGTCATTTTTCGTAATGCCTGAGACATTAAACGCGCCTGCAAACCAACATGGTGATCGCCCATATCGCCTTCAATTTCTGCTTTAGGTGTCAGCGCAGCAACCGAGTCAATTACGATCACGTCAACAGCACCAGAACGCACTAAGCTATCGGTAATTTCTAAACCTTGCTCCCCCGTATCAGGCTGTGAAACAAGTAAGGTATCTAGATTGATACCCAGTTTTTCTGCATACAAAGGATCAAGAGCATGCTCAGCATCAATGATAGCAACCGTCTTTCCTTGCTTCTGTGCTTGAGCCATAACCGATAAACAAAGCGTTGTTTTACCTGAACTTTCTGGACCATAAATTTCAACGATACGGCCATAAGGTAAACCCCCTATGCCCAACGCAACATCCAGAGTTAAAGAACCGGTTGATACCGACGGAATTGCTTCGCGTGGTTGATCACCCATCTTCATAATGGAGCCTTTACCGAACTGACGTTCAATTTGGCCTAGTGCCGCATCAAGTGCTTTTTGTTTATTTGCATCCATTGTGACGTTCCTTTAAATAATTCGGGATGACCAGTTTATTCTAATCATCGTTTGTTTTACTGTAGATTTAACCAGTATTTAAGCATGACTACCGGGGTTGGCCAAGTCATTTTTTAAATTTTTCTATAAAAAAACAATCAATAGACCTACAGACACCATGAACAATACATCTCAAGGTCATATTTATTTTTTTTACGCTCTAAATATCGCAAGGGCAAGACAATATATACAGTATTATACCCAGTATTATTTCCTCATTAATACAGTGGTTTTTAGTATTAAAGTTCTCATTTGTAATATCTGTACTGGTCGGCATTACACAGATGCTTTGTTCAATTGCCTCACAATCACATACAATGTTGTTTTTAAATATTTAGATTTAGGATTTCAGTGCGGATATGAGTAAATCAGCGACGACCACTCACACCCCTATGATGCAGCAATATTTTGGCCTTAAGGCCGAAATCCCCAATATCATGCTGTTTTATCGTATGGGTGATTTTTATGAGCTGTTTTATGATGATGCACGCAATGCTTCTCGCTTATTAGACATCACCCTCACCGCTCGTGGCCATAGTGGTGGTGAACCTATTCCCATGGCGGGGATTCCTTATCATGCCGCTGAAGGCTATATCGGTAAGCTAGTGCGCCAAGGTGTTTCAGTCGGCATTGCAGAACAAATTGGTGACCCTGCGACGTCAAAAGGTCCGGTTGAGCGTAAAGTCGTGCGTATCATTACCCCAGGCACGCTTACCGATGAAGCTTTCTTAGAGGAACGTCGCGATAATTTATTAGTCGCAGTCAATAAACAAAAACAGAATAAAGAGGATATTTACGGCATCGCCATGCTGGATATCAGCTCTGGTCGTTTTGTCGTGATGGAGGTCGCCAATGAAGATGCTTTATTGGCCGAGCTGGAGCGCATTAAACCTGCGGAACTTTTATACAACGAAGATCAAGCATTTCCTGAAGCGTTGAGCAATCGACCTGGGGCTAAATCTCAAGCACCTTGGCATTTCGAATCGGATACGGCCTTTCGTTTATTAACCGCTCAGTTAAAAACCAAAGATTTACGCGGCTTTGGCTGTGAACATTTGATCGTTGCGATTCAAGCCGCTGGCGCCCTTTTACAGTATGCTCAAGATACTCAGCGTTCGGGTTTACCGCACATTCGTACGCTATTAATAGAACAGCCTAATGACGCGATCATCATCGATCCCGCCAGTCGAAAAAACCTTGAAATCGATGTCAATCAACAAGGGGGCAGTGAGCATACTTTAGCCTGGGTTATGGATCGAACAGCAACCGCGATGGGTAGCCGTTTATTACGTCGCTGGCTCAACCGCCCTATTCGTAATCGCGATACCCTTAACCAACGCCAGCAGCTTATTGCTGAATCCATTGATGATTATCATTGGGAGCCTCTGCATCAGCAGTTAAAAGGCATTGGTGATATTGAACGCATTCTCTCACGTATCGCCTTGGGCTCTGCCCGACCGCGTGACCTTGCCCGACTACGCGATGCTTTAGCCCGTTTACCTGAATTACAAACACTGTTAACGGGCTTAAACGCTGATCGTGCAAAAGAACTCTCAGCCCTCATTAAGCAATACCCACGGTGGGTTGAGACCTTACAAAAAGCCATTATTGATAACCCACCGGTTATTATCCGCGATGGCGGGGTGATCGCCCCAGGTTACGATGAAGAGCTTGACGAGCTTAGAGGTATCAGCAAAAACGCTGGGGATTATTTGCTGGAAATAGAACAGCGCGAAAAAGAGAAAACGGGGATCTCAACGTTAAAGGTTGGCTACAACCGAGTTCACGGCTACTTCATTGAAATAAGCAAGGCTCAATCTGTCGCGGCACCGGTTGACTATGTACGCCGTCAAACACTGAAGAATGCTGAACGTTTTATTACTCCGGAACTAAAAGAATTTGAAGATAAAGCGTTAAGTGCAAAGAGCCGTTCTTTATCCCGTGAAAAGCATCTTTATGAACGGTTAGTGGTGACATTAGCGGAAGACCTCTTTAGTTTACAAGATACTGCTGCCGGTTTAGCGGAGCTGGATGTATTAATCAACCTTGCTGAGCGGGCGAGCACGTTACGCTTTACTCCACCAAAGTTGGTTACTGAAAGAGGTATCGAGATTACTGCCGGTCGCCATCCTGTCGTTGAAGAAATTATTGAAGATCCCTTCGTGGCTAACGGCTTGGAACTCAGTTCGAGACAAGATATGCTGATTATTACTGGCCCAAACATGGGCGGTAAATCGACCTACATGCGCCAAAATGCACTCATTGTATTATTGGCTCACATTGGCAGCTACGTTCCTGCAGACACCGCTATTATTGGCCCCGTGGATAGAATCTTTACTCGTATGGGGTCTGCTGATGACCTTGCCGGCGGGCGCTCTACCTTTATGGTTGAGATGACTGAAACAGCCAATATCCTTCACAATGCGACGCCGAACAGTTTGGTATTAATGGATGAGGTAGGCCGAGGAACAAGTACCTTTGATGGACTATCATTGGCTTGGGCTGCTGCCGTTCACTTGGCGAAAGAAGTTCACGCATTAACGTTATTCGCGACGCATTATTTTGAAATGACGACCTTACCTGAGCAAATTAGTAATGTAGTGAACGTTCACCTAACCGCAACCGAGCATGATGATCGTATTATCTTTTTGCACAACGTCGAGCCAGGCCCTGCCAGCCAAAGCTATGGTTTACAGGTTGCACAGCTTGCGGGGGTGCCTAAAGTTGTTATTCAGCAAGCGAAAGATAAACTGCATTTGCTGGAAAAAGGAAGTTCCCACAATCCATCAGACGCATCAACAGCACCTTCGCTAGTAGCATCACCGATATCAGAACAACGGCCAGTAGATCAAGTGATTGCAGCGGTGAGTGACCGTCCTTTGCAATCGGATATGTTCGCTCAAGGGCCTTCTAAAATTGAATTAGCGATTGCGAATCTTGCGGTGGATGACTTGACGCCTAGACAAGCACTGGAAGAAATATATCGACTAAAATCGATGCTAATGTGAGCATACTATCAGTAATATGCGGCTAGATGCCTATTACTGATTAGTAATGATATAAGTTTATTCAATTTATAACCTTGCGGTATTTGAGCGTCATCACTAGAATGTCGCCACCGTGATGGGCATAGGCCCAATGAGATGAGGAGATCGACTGCAATGACTTTTGTAGTAACTGATAACTGTATTAAATGTAAGTACACCGATTGTGTTGAAGTATGCCCAGTAGATTGCTTCTATGAAGGCCCAAACTTTTTGGTTATTGACCCTGATGAATGTATCGATTGTGCGTTATGTGAGCCTGAGTGCCCAGCACAAGCAATTTTCTCTGAAGATGAAGTGCCTGCTGATCAGCAGCAATTTATCGAATTGAACGTTGAGTTATCTGAAAAGTGGCGTGATAACAATATTACTGAAATGAAAGATAAAGCAGATGA
>JBNMOT010000071.1:0-16688 GCA_051275515.1 Oleispira sp.
GAAATATATTCCCACCAATATGTAATTTCTTAAACCTTGGTTTGATAAATATCCGTTCTGCGAAACTGTCGGTTAGCTGAACTCTAGATTCAGGCTCTATAAGGGACTGCCTTAGCCCCTCAAAAGTAGTTTTGGCTTTAACCCATGAATATTTTTCTCCAACGCCATAACTTCTATTTACGCCTTCTCCAAACCCAAGCAAGCTGTGTGCATCTGAGCATTCAAAAACTGGCTTAGGAATCGCGCCTTCATAACGTTGCAAAAAATTGAGAAAGAAATCCTGATCTTCAGTGCGGCCAAGAACTAATTGACCATGCTTTTCTATCTCTATCGCCGTAGCAATAGACCTGCCTTCGTTTCTATCTGGCCTAAATCCACCATACCCGTTTGGACAGACTGCTATTAAGAAATCAACACCAAATATAAAGTTTGAGTGCAGATGATCTACTAGTTTTCGATAGTCGACAGTTATGGTGTCAAGCCTTGTTTGTGATTGAGAAATTGACGCTGGACAACAATAAAGTTTGTGACCTGAAGGGGTAGTGTTATTGCACTCAAGACGTGAGATTTTTTTGTTTATCTCTTGTGTAGATAAGTGCTCAGCAAATATACAATGAACATTAATCCATTCGCCGTGTTGATTTGGTTGAGTTATTCTGAACTCTATATTTCCAAGAACGGTTATACTCTTCCCTTTTAAATGGATAGAGCCTCTAATCGATTCCAATTCATTTTCATCAAAATAGAAATAGTTTGTTAGACCAACCAAAGCTATTTCGTTAGTTATTAATTGGTCTACAAATTGATCGATTGTAGCCCCATTAAATTGATTATTTTGATGAGTTAAAGGGGAGTGAATATGTAAATCCCATTTATTCCATGTGGCACCTATCATCGGTCTTCCTTATTAAACTTTAACCAGTAAATTGTCTTAGCTTGTAAATGTAACGCTCTAATTTGAGACAGATTTACGTAACGGCAAAGCTGTGGAGTAAATCTGTCCTAAACATCTACTTGTTACATGCTTATTGCCCAACCGGATAGCTAACAATGGCTTGAAATTCAGACAATGCCATCATTTGATTAGGTTTTAATCCGTGAAACGGAAACTCAGCATACTCAAACCCTCTTGAAGACAAATCTAAGGACAAGATCTCATCAGTTAATGAAAGTTGATGTGAATGATCAGGATATATCCCTTCATTCTTTTTAGTAACCATAAATGCTATTGGGAAAAAGCTTAATAAGCTAACAAGGGCTATGTCTCCATTATTAGAAAAGCTAACACATTTTGCACTTAAGTGTTTATTGAAAGGGTAAAACCAGTAATAAATATCATGGCTATTTTCAATAGCATTATCATCACCTAAAACAAAATCTTTCAATGGTTGCATATACGAAGATTGTTCAGGCTCTTTTTTGCACTCTTCAACTGAAGTTGCCGCTAATATATGCCCAACCATTGCTCGTGCAAACTTCCTTGAATTAACCGTTGTATGAATTATTGAGTAAGGGGGATTTCTAAACTTAAAATATTCTTTAACTTTCTCTGTTATTAATTTGCAAACTCTTGCGACTTCATCATCATTACCACCAAGATGTCGACTATTACATTCTTGGCAGATAGTTTTAAACTTACTACCGTTTGGAGAAGTGATCCCCTTAACCCTAGATGCTCTCAACCCCACCATTTCAACAATATGGCGCTGCTCAATTTTGGTTATAGTTATAGCTCCTTTCGGAGGAACATGATCCCATGATAGGCGCCCATGTTTACCACATATCAAACAAAACCCTACTGTGATTTTCGTATGTTCAATTCGTTTTGAAATAGATTCGCTATATTTGCCCATAGATATCCATTGGAATGTAACGCCAAATGCAGGGGCGCGGCTTTTCGCGTCCAATGCCTTTTCTTGCTATCTTATTAAACACAAAATTTACATATAGAAGGAACAACATAATCACCGAACCCCCAAATAACAGTACCAATAATTACGATCCCACCTTCTAGGTGAAATAATCGTTTCTTTAGAGAAAAAACAGTTCGGTTCATCTTCTTCTCAATTTCCGAAATTTTTGGATCCATTACTTCTTTGAAATCTTTCCGTAATGCATCTTCAGATGGGTGGCCTACACACAATTTTTCCATATTATTTTTTAGAAGATCAATTTCAGACTGAAATATTGGTTGTACTGAATTAATAATCTCAGGAAACCCTTTAATGCTGAATAAGATTCCTACACATACAATAAGAGAGCCGAAACGAGCAAACATAAGAGGTTCGCACATGACTAGAGCTAGCCCATATCCAAATAAGAGAAGTAAGCCAGTGACGTAAATCGAACGACGTTCTTCTTTTGTTATCTTAATTTCAAATATATTCATACTTCCCTTAGAGATAACATTTTAATCATGCGCATGCGCATATGCACGGAAGTGACTTTTAGAAACTTCACGACAGCTAATTGATATTACTCGGTAGTTTTTGAAATCCATTTCCAAGCTCCAGATAAACGCACATGGGCGTTTACTATAATAACGAGGGTCTCGTTATGTCCATTGTTCACTTTTTATATTGATAATATACTCATATTGCTACACTTTTTAAAATTGTGCCAGTGTAAACCACATTATTAATTTGCTTTCCGTGATAACGCCGACAAATACTGGAATCAAGAAAATCAGCTGTATGAATAAACCCAAGACATAAAAAAAGGGACTCAGCCATTATTGTCTAATGTCTGTGTCCCCTTTTATTGATACTGGCTTAGCACTTATTTAACTGAGTACTGACTCTGCCTTTTACTTTTGCGGAGTTTTTGTAAATCTCAAATACGGTAATTTAATATCAATATCACCAAACTTCTCTTTCGCTTGATCATTATTTAAAGCCAGAGTCACAATCACATCGTCTCCTGGTACCCAGTTAGCAGGGGTTGCAATCGGTTGTCCGTCAGTGATTTGGATAGCATCCAGTGCGCGTAAAATCTCTGCAAAATTACGACCCACTGTCATCGGATAAGACATCGTTAAGCGCACTTTTTTATCCGGACCAATAATAAACACCGTACGCACGGTAGCCGTATTCGCAGGTGTGCGATTCTCTACTAAATAAGCACTCTCTGGCAACATGTCATACAGCTTAGATACCTGCAAAGACGTATCGTCAATAATTGGGAAGTCCGCTTGGGCTCCGGAAAAAGCTTCTATGTCGCGCTTCCATTTTAGGTGTTCGTCAACACTGTCTACCGATACGCCCATAACCTTTGTATTACGCTTGGCAAACTCAGGAACAAGCTGAGCAACCGCGCCAAATTCGGTCGTGCAGACCGGTGTAAAATCTTTTGGGTGTGAAAACAGAATGGCGTAGCCATCACCAATCCAATCGTGAAGTGTGATCTTGCCAGCGGTGGAATCCACAGTGAAGTCTGGAGCGATTGCGCCAAGGCGAATAGACATAGTTATATTCCTTAGTGGTGATTTAATTAGCGGTGCAAGACACAGATTAATGAGTCAATGCCTTCTGGATAGTAACCCATAAAAAAGGCCAGCAAAAGCTGACCTTAATACACAAACGTACCATTAAACGTTAGTCGTCTGAGTTTGCACCAATCTTATGAATCGATAAGTCAGCACCGTTGAATTCAGATTCTTCGTCTAAGCGAATGCCTACAATCTTATCGATAATACCGTATACCACAAAACCACCGATTACCGCCACAGAGATACCCGCCAATGAACCGATTAGCTGAGACATAAAGCTAACTCCGCCCATGCCACCAAAAGCTTCTAAGCCAAAGATACCGGCGGCTATACCACCCCATAATCCGCATAAACCGTGCAAAGGCCAAACACCTAATACGTCATCGAATTTAGGGAATTTGTTCTGCACATAAGTAAAGGTCAATACAAACAAGCCACCCGCAATGGCGCCCACTATTAATGCGCCCATAGGATGCATAACATCAGAACCTGCACAAACTGCCACTAAACCTGCCAAGGGTCCGTTATGTATAAACCCTGGGTCTTTTTTACCCGCAACCATCGCTGCGATAATACCGCCGACCATGGCCATTAAGCTGTTGACGGCCACTAGGCCAGAAATACCATCCAGTGTTTGTGCAGACATAACATTAAAACCAAACCAGCCTACGGCCAAGATCCAAGCACCCAATGCTAGAAATGGAATGTTTGATGGGGCAAAAGCCACAACACGGCCATCGCGATAGCGACCTTTACGAGAACCCAATACGATGATCGCAGCAAAACCAATCCAACCGCCGACGCCGTGAACAACAATAGAGCCTGCAAAGTCGTGAAAAGCTGCGCCAAAGCTCGCTTCTAACCAACCTTGGAAATTAAAGCCTAATACGGTATTGCTGTTCCAGATAATGCCTTCGAAGAATGGGTATACCAAGGCAACGATTAAAGACGAGGCCACTAACATCGGATAAAACTTAGCGCGCTCTGCAACGCCGCCAGAGACAATCGCAGGAATTGCCGCAGCAAAGGTTAATAAGAAGAAGAACTTAACCAGCTCGTAGCCATTACTTTCGACCAGCTCGTTAGCACCGACAAAGAAGTCCATGCCATAAGCGATTTGATAACCGACGAAGAAATAGGCAATGGTCGAGATACCAAAGTCGGTTAATATTTTAACTAGGGCGTTTACTTGGTTCTTATGTCGAACCGTACCCACTTCTAAGAAGGCGAAACCTGCGTGCATGGCTAAAACCATGATCGCACCTAGTAAAATGAACATGGTATTAGAACTTTGAACTAAAACTTCTACCGCGCTCGATACACTTGCTATGCTTTCAGTCGCCACATTAAGGCCCTTTTCTATATACGGTCTTTTATAAAATACCCGATCGCTATCTTTAATTAAAAAGCAGTCGGGTATTTAAATTATGTTCAGAGAAAGCAGATTTCATACCATTTTGTCGACTTTGTCACAAATCAAATAAAAAATTCGCTTCATTACTGTGCAAAACCAGTATTGAAGCGCCCTAGAAAGAAGCTTTATTTTTTTATTACTTTTTCTTAGTATGACGAATCTCGAAACAATGGTGAATATTTGCACGACGCGAATAGTCATGAGGCACTGATTTAGCGCTTACATTATCAATTGTGAACTGTTTTAGTGCGTTTTCGTCCATATCGAACTTACGTAAGTTATTCGAGAAGATCAATAAGCCGTGTTTTGTTAAACGCGCCATGGCCATTTCGATTAACTCTACATGGTCTCGCTGAATATCCAGAATACCGTCCATTTTCTTGGAATTAGAAAAAGTCGGCGGATCCATAAAGATCAAATCGTACTTTTCATCTTCCGTTTGCTTTTGAATCGTCTTCAACCATTCACGGCAATCGGCTTCGATGAACTGGTGCTTTTCATTGCTCTTTTTCGCTTGTTCTTGCGCGCCCCAAGGATTGGTCACAACGCGTGAGCTGCCTCGAGTATTTTCTTTGCTCGGCATGGCGGCCACTTTGCCTTGATTGCCTTGTGGCGTATTTCCCATCAAACCATTCAAACGGAAGTTATCTTCCGCCCAGTTTAAATACGTCTTCGACAAATCTACCGAGGTGGTGGTCTTCGCGCCAGCAACCGCCGCATGCAGACTGGCGGTGGCGGTATAGCAGAATAGGTTTAAGAAACGCTGGCCTTTGGCAATAGCGGCAATATTCATACGTGTTGGGCGGTGATCTAAGAACAAGCCAGTATCCAAATAATCTTGAAGATTCACCCAGATTTTGGCGTTGCCTTCAATCACTTCCATGCGGTGCGATTCAGCTTCTAGCTGGAAATCACTATTACGCTGGTATTGCTTTTTACCTGACTGGCGCTCACGACGCTTCAGTACAATATTCTCTTTCGCGATGCCCGTTACTTCTGGCAATACCGCCAAAAGATCGAGGATGCGACGCTCAGCTTTAGCCGGTTCAATCGTTTTAGGCGCGACGTATTCTTGTACGTGCAAACGATCGTTATACATATCGATGGCCACAGAATATTCTGGCAAATCGGCATCATATACGCGGTAACAGTTAATATTTTCGCGTTTTGCCCATTTTCGTAACGGTTTAAGGTTTTTCTTCAAACGGTTGGCAAAGGCTTCAACTGGGCCTCTAATTGCCGTTGTCAGCACCGTCATGGAACGCTCATCACAGGCATTAAAGACTAGGAAGGTACAAGGAATAGCACCGTTGTAGAAGCTGTACTTTTTATGCATTGGGCGGCGAATACTGCGCGCCAAATCAACATTACCGGTAATCATCGCCATCCCCCAATCGGGTAAGGTCGCACGCGTTACTTCATTCAACTCGTTATATAAAGGTGCTAGCTGAGGGAGTTCATCTAAACGCTCACCGTAGGGTGGGTTACAAATAATCAAACCGCCCTTTTTAATGACGCTTTCACGCAGCCATAATTCCTGGAAAGGCTTAGATTGAATCTGAATCTTTTCATCAAGGGTATCATCGCCCACACCGGCACGAGAGAAGTTAGATAGCGTAGCTTCAACCTGAAAAGGATTGTTTTCATAACCAAAAAACTGGCTTTCCATGGCGGCAAGTCCATCGGTGCGACGCTGACGCGCCTCATCCACAATAGTCTTCCACAAACCGCGGTCATGCAGTTTTAAATTTTC
Source organism: Oleispira sp. (assembly GCA_051275515.1). Taxonomy (GTDB): domain Bacteria; phylum Pseudomonadota; class Gammaproteobacteria; order Pseudomonadales; family Oceanobacteraceae; genus Oleispira. The sequence continues at coordinate 6,655 of JBNMOT010000071.1, forward strand.
AAAACCCTGTATTTGACGATTCAAGCCAGGCGCGATATCCGCCGCCATTAGCATGCCTTCGATCAATAATGTACCCGAACCACACATAGGATCGAGTAAGTGTTCACCTTTGGCAGCACGTGCAGGCCAGCCCGCACGAATCAATAATGCGGCGGCTAGGTTTTCTTTAAGCGGTGCCTGACCCGGCATTAGGCGATAACCACGCTTGTGTAAGCTATCACCGGCAATGTTAAGACTGATGGTTATACGGCCATTACGCAGCTGAACTTCAATCTTTACGTCGGCATCTTTGTCAACATTGGGGCGAGAACCAACATCGGCGCGAAAACGATCACAAATGGCGTCTTTAATTTTCTGGCCACCAAACTGAGTATTATTTACAAAATCAGATTTGCCGTGAAAATCGATACGAATACTATTATCAACCGTAAACAATTCAGACCATGGGATGTCATACGCCACGTCGTACATTTGGTCCACATCGTCCACCTGACTTTCTTTCAGGGGCAGTAATAAACGGGTGGCGAGCCTTGTCCACAGGCAAAAACGATAGGCCAGTTCTAGGTCGCCCAACCAGCTAACGCCCAAGTGACTTTCTTTAATCACTTCTCCGCCTAACTGTCTGATTTCATCGGCTAAAAGTAGTTCTACACCTTTTGGACATACGGCAAATATTTCGCGCGGCTGACCTATTGTTAGTTCTTGCATGCTCTGCACACCTAATTTGTCAAATAGCTGATTGTTTTAAAAACCAGATTTAATAGAAAAAAATAATCGTTACAGCCTAGCCGTTAACGCGGTACAACTGTGTCATGGCATTAAGAATATGAATTCACATTTTTAATGCCATCACCAAAGGCCTGCAAGGGTTTGCTTTAGGTTTTTCAACTTCAGCTTGTAACCTATCGCTTTTTGAGCTTAGCAGGATTACTGTTTAATATTTTGAGTGAGGATACTCTATGAAGAAACAGAAACGCGACCAACAGCAACGCGCTTTTACACGTGGTTACTTAGCCGGCGCCGAGCGTCGATCCAAGGATCTTGCTCCGCCAGGCCCAGGCCATGAGTCATGGATGTCTGGCTGGCGAGAAGGTCGATCAGACAACTGGGACGGTATGACGGGCGTTTCTGGTATTCACAGACTGACCCTATAAACGTATTTCCAAAATGGTTAAATACGCTCTCCTCCTCCAGGAGACAGTAAAAAAAAGAAAGCCCAGCTTAGATCTGGGCTTTCTTTTGTCTTTAATATCCACCTTAACGTAACGCTATTACTGATCTTCCCGCGTATAGGTTATTGACGGCACGCTAAACAAGCCGCAATGGCATCAACACTTTCGCGAATTAATTCGGGGCCGCGATAAATAAAACCACTGTATATTTGCACCAACTGAGCGCCTGCATCAATTTTCTCAACAGCACCTGCGCCGTCTAAAATACCCCCCACACCAATAACAGGCAGTTTACCCTTCAAAGCAGTAACCAAAGCAGCCACTGTTTCTGTTGCGGAATCTTCTAATGGTGCGCCACTTAGGCCACCGGCTTCAGCGCCAAACTTATGTCCTTCTACCCCCTCACGAGATAAAGTGGTATTGGTCGCGATCACACCATCAATATTATTTTTGATCAGTGTTTCTGCAACTAGGCGAACATTCTCTTCGTCCATATCGGGTGCGATTTTCACTAATACAGGCTTATAGCCAAATTTTTCTGCCAGCTCTAGCTGACGTGCTCTGATGGGTGCCAACAATTCGTCCAGCGTATCGCCAAACTGCAAGTCGCGCAGTCCTGGAGTATTAGGCGAAGAGATGTTCACCGTAATATAGGTCGCGTATTGATAGACTTTGTTTAAACAGATCAAATAATCGTCAACGGCATTCTCTACCGGCGTATCGAAATTTTTGCCGATATTAATGCCCAATACACCTTTAAACTTGGCTTTTTTGACTTGCTCAACAAGATGATCGACACCCTTATTGTTAAAGCCCATGCGATTAATGATCGCCTGCTTCTCAGCAAGGCGGAACAAGCGCGGCTTAGGATTGCCAGGTTGTGAACGTGGCGTAATGGTGCCGATCTCGATAAAACCAAAGCCCAAACGCGCAAAGGCATCAATGTAGTCGCCATTTTTATCCAAACCCGCGGCTAGACCGACCGGATTTGGAAAAGTAATACCCATTAATTCTACTGGGCAGTCTGGAATTTTAGGGGCTATGTAAGACAATAAAGATAGGCGTTCTGCAGCGCCAAGCATATCAAGGCCCAGTTCATGAGAGGTTTCACCGCTCATTTTGAACATTACTTTTCGTACTAAACCGTACCAATCGAGACCTGACATTATCTTCGCCTTATGACATTTTTTTAAAAGTTGCACACACGCTAAAAATCGCGGGGAATTATACGACAAAAGAGCTTATTTTAAACGTACTATTTAAGGCGAGTGATGCCGTCAAACTTGTTTTGGCTATCAAAGTGAATTTTGAACGTTCCGTATATCCCCTCATGACCGACCATACCTTTTAAAATGGCCGCCGGAAAACGCACAATACGCCCATCTTCTGAAGTGGCGACCACGTCTTTCACCTGCCCTTGGTAGACCGTAAGGTAATCTTCTGCAGAAATGCGTAATGAGATAATAATTTCTTTCATAAAGGCGATAATAGCCAACAACGATTATTGCATCAAGTAGATATTATTCAAGCACTTAGGCTTTTACAAACCTGACGAATGGTCTGCTCAGCGGTCTTCTAGCCACTGGCCTAAGCTGTTAGACTGGCGCTATGAATGAATTAAAAAACCTGATTAGCCAAGCTTGGCAAAATCGCGATGATTTGAAAGCGCAATGGCAAGAAGAACGCACCGATTGTTATCGCATCTTCCACGGCACCAACGAAGGCTTACCCGGCACAACGTTAGACCGCTATGGCTCGTTGTTAATTTTGCAAACCTTTCACAAGTCCATTGCAGAAGACGAGCTTGCTCAGGTGCGTGAATTTACCGATAAAGAATTTGCCAACTTGCACTTGGTTTATAACGACCGCAGTGGTGATAATTCTCGAATTCAAGATAACCCTTTCGATATCCACGAGCTAGATACTGCGGCGATGGAGGCAAACGAGCTGGGGGTTAAGTATCGTGTTAAAGGTCGCCACCAAGGCCAAGATCCTTGGTTATTTTTAGATTTACGCGCGGGTCGACGTTATGTAAAAACGCACAGCGAAGGCAAAACGGTCCTCAATTTATTCTCATATACGTGCGGTATTGGCATTGCGGCCGCGGCCGGAGGGGCTAAGCGTGTGGTGAACGTCGATTTCGCAGAATCGTCGTTGGCTGTTGGCATTGAAAACGCTAAACTGAACAACCTCAATCAGGTTGAGTTTATTCATTCCGATGTATTTCCAGCCATCAAGCAATTCGCCGATATGCCCATCACGGTGCGTCGGGGTAAAAAACTGCCAAAATACCCTAAACACAGCCCCGAACAATTTGATTTAGTCTTTCTAGATCCACCACGCTGGGCCAAGAGTGCTTTTGGAAATGTTGATTTAATACGAGATTATCAATCCCTCTTTAAGCCAAGCTTGTTAGCAACAAAAGACGGCGGAACGATAATCTGCTGTAATAACGTCGCCCAAGTTGATCGTAATGAATGGCTGGCGTCATTAACGCGCTGTGCCATTAAAACGGGCCGCCCGTTAAAAAGTATTGATATTCTTTTACCCGATAGCGATTTTCCTAGCCCTGATGGCAATCAGCCTTTGAAAATTGCGATTTGTAAGCTTTAGCCTAACTGTGCCAAAGCCCTCACAGTGGGGGTTTATTTGATTACTAAAAACACCTCTAAAAGGAAGTTTAAATGGACCCGATTATCACCATAATAGTTATCGCTATCATCGCGGTTGCTGCTTATTCGTTAATAAAGCATTATTCAAAAGACAAAACCAAAGACACCGAACCCAGTATTGCGAAGCCAAGCCCTAGCCAAGATTTATTAGCGCTTAATTTAGTAATCCGAAAAGCCGCCATTGGCTCAATATTAACGGTAAGGTGCGAAGCGATTATCGATCGTTTAATCGCCCTTTTCCCAAGAATTGAAAGCCATGTCTGTGCGAGCGGTGAATTTGCTTGGACGATTAATCGAATTGCCTCAGAATATCTACCGAATAAATGTGTATTACCGTTTATTAACTTAAAAGAAGAAGCTCGCGATAACGCTTCTGAAGCGTTTATTAATAATCTTCAAACATTAGAGCAAGAGCTACTCGATATTGAAGCTCTGCTATCAAAGAATGATCAAAAAGAATTCGACAATAAATCCTTATTCTTAAAAGCCAAATTTAACGCAGAAGGAAAAGCATAATGACAACTAAAGACACATCGATCGCTACCTTAAAGTCCCCCAAATGGGCTTCTGACGATAAAATAGAGCTAATGCGAAAGCGCTCTCAGGAGCTTGCTGAATCGACTAAAACAAATGGCGGCCCTGCCCTAAATCGAATTGTCGGTAATATTGGTGCAAGCGCACAGAAAAAGATGGCTTCTGCGAACGACCTTATGAAAGGCAACGTGAATAGCTTATTGAAAGGTTTAGACGGCAAATCACCTGCCGGTGAAAAGCTGCTTGAATTGCGCTCTACCATGGATCAGCTGAATCCTCATTCGCTGCATAATTCTTGGTGGTTTTCGTGGATGCCCAATACAGTCAAACGCAAGGCGGTAAGCCGCTTTGTTCGCCAGTACCAGCCGATGCAAAGTCATGTGGATGCTATTTTTGACGGTCTGCGTAATGGTAAGGATGATCTTTTAGAATCCAACCTTGCGCTAGAACAGCAATATAATGAAATAGCCGCCGCTAAAAAAGAAATTGAATCTGAAATCTACATCGGTGAATTATTTATTCAGCAAGTCGACGCTCAAGATTCTGCAACACCGGCTGAAGATATTCAAGAAAAGCAAAAGTTTGCCACGGTTAAAAACCAAGCCATGCGTCGTATTCGTGATTTGCGCACAATGGAACAAGCATCCGTTCAATTCTTTATTAGCATCGACCAAACCATTGCCACCAACTCATTATTGGATGAATCAATCGACAGCGCGCTGACGGTTGGCCCAATGGTTATGAACAATGCATTGCGCATACAAGCAGCGCTCGCTCAGCAAGCAACCATTAAAGATGCAGTGCAGCAATTCCAATCCGGTCTTGGCGACATGATGGCACAGAACGCAGGCACTATTGAGAAAGCAGCACAAGAAGTCGGCGATCTTTATAACAATCCGGTGATCGCATTAGAGAAGATGGAAGAAGGCTTCGATAGGCTAATGAACGCTGTGAAAATTGCTAATGACACTATGAGCACCAGCACCGCAAAAGCACGCGAAACCAGCGATCGCTTAGCTGACATGACCGCACAGCTCTCACCCGTTGCCGATGGCATGCACGATGCTCGTTCATCTTCAAATGGCATCAAAGATGTTCAAGACGTAGCCGCTGATTCAACGCCTAAACTTGATGATGCGTCGACGCCTAAAATTGGGGGTAATGATGCCAAATAACTTAGCAGAACAATTTAAAGCCGTTCGCGGACTCTCTCCTATTCAAAGCGAAAGAGACTGTAAACAGGATATTCGACCGGTGAAAAAAGGCGGTTATCTAGACATTAAAGGGGAAACCTATTTAGTGTCTGATGTCTTCCGCTACCTTGAAGTTAAATGGAATTCCTTTAAAAAGAAGAAAAACGAATACTGGGTTACCGAGCTTCAGCTTTTTAATGTGATGACTGGAAAAAAGACCTTCATCGAATGGGAATTTGATGATGAGCTTGAAATTGGCCAAACCGTTGCAGAAGTTCAATTAAAGGATCTTTCTGAAAGCGGCAAACCTATCTCGAGACAAACCCTCGATGATATCGCAGAAGAAGAATATGGAATCCTCGAATATAAAGGTCAACAATATCATTATATTGAGGATGACACTTGGGCTGCACTTTTTTACCGCAACGAGACGGATACGCCGTTAGAAGTTCGCATGTATGAATTTAAAGGTGATGATGGATCTTTTTTAACCCTCGAACTTTGGCAAGATGAAGATTCTAAACCAGAGCGAGAAGCGTTTATTAGTGAGGCGCTGGCAGACTCTGCGATTAAGGTTTTGCAAACAGAACTGATAACCTCCAGTAATAACGAGGATGCGAATGAAACCCTCTAGAATTATTATATTTTTAGTCATTACTTTAATCGCATACGCAGGCTATAAGGCAATTTATAGCCTACCCAGCGAATATGTGAAGCAAGCAGATGATTTTCAACGTTCTTATATGCAGCTAGAAATTAGGCTCAATCGATTTGAAAGTAATTTCAAGTTACTGCAATCAGAGAAAGACTGGTCGTTTTTACAACCCTATGCTGAACGTGAGAAGTGGGCTGAAACATTAGTTTTAGCCCGGTCAGAATTTGAAGCCACGGGGAAGATCAATAGCGACATTATTCTTCCTATTATTGAACGCGACCATGAAGATGATATCAGTAAATTAGTAACGGCTCTGTCTAAAGCTAATGCCCTTGTTGCTAACGCGTCCACATTATCTGAGTACTCTTCTGAACGATCCCGTTTGATTCTAGACGCGCGTAAAAACCAAGCGCCTTATCTTGAAGAAGCGAATTCAATGGCACTCAAAGCAGAAAGTCTCGGTGCAAACTTCTTTAGCATGGCCCAAAAATCGAAAGGCGATCATGCTGATAAAAAAGAGGATATTGAAGGCAAAGTAGCAGAAGTACAGAATTTGCTGACAACCCTAAACGATCAAAAATCTATCATCGTAAACGAAAATGCTTCTGCTAGTACGAACTTTGCTTTGTATGGAGATACCTATCAAGCACTTCTACTGCAACAGAAACTGTTTGAGAAAACAGTGGATGAAAACGACAGACTATTGAAACAACTTGATCAATCCTACGTAAAAATCCTTTCTGACCAACGAATAGACTATTACGTTGTTATTGGCCGCGCGACTTGGTGCGAAGGTGATTATTGCGATGCTGGCAGTAGCTATCGATTCCCAAAAGCAAAAGTTGATGAGAATACGTTTGAATATTTTGAGTCGCTTACTGTGTCAAAGATTGCAGACAAAGGCTGGGGCAGATTGAGTGTTAATATTCCTATCGCTCGCTGGGACGCGCTCAACATTTTACCTCGACAGAGATGGCCCAGTAATCATGACTACGCCGAGTTTTGGGTCGACAATACCGTTGCAAGGACATTCCATAAATACACCATTATTGGTAATGAAACAGTTGAAGAACAAGAATGGCAAAGCGTTAGCAATGAGGCTTTTTGGAAAAACCAAGCCGACTTAGGCATGGCAATTGTCTCGAAGCCATTGGGCTTTTATGAATCTGAAATCATTACCTCTGCAGAACCTGTCGGCATGTCTTTAATTGCCAAGCCAACGACCGTAGAGGGTGTTGCAACAGGGTCAAATCAATACGGTGAGTGGCGTCAGTCAAACGGTAACTCTTTTTGGCACTATTACGGCATGTACAGCATGTTTAGCGCCTTCACGTCGTCTAACCGATATTCTTACAACCAATGGAATGGCTATAATTCGGCCGGCAGAAGTGCATCTTATTACGGGCGAAATAATGAATACGGCACCTACGGCTCAAGCACGTATTCGAACCCTAGGTACCAAAATAGCTCTTACTCCCGAAGAAATCCTAACGTCAGTAGAGATGTTAGATCCGGCAAAGTTTCTAGAGTGAATAATTCTGTTCGCGGGGCAGGCCCTTCCGGTCGTGGCAAAGGTCCTACTGGCGGCGGCAAGTAAGCCAATAACAATTAAAGGTAATATTATGAATATTGAACAATACGGAACTTATGTTCTATACGCATTTGTCTATTTGGCATTTATGCTTGCGTTAAAATACGCCTTAAATTTTATGGCGTCTAAACACTACAATGCTGATGAAGAACTTGCCGGCGGAAACCTAGCAGCGGGTTTACGTAGAATCGGCGCGCAATTGGGTCTGGCGATTGTATTTATGGGATTACTTGCCGGTACGAGTAATGAATCACTGGTGCAAGATCTTATAACGACGGCTATGTATGGCGCTCTTGCAGTTGTATTTATGCTGAGTTCATTAGTCTTCACTGATCGTCTCGTTATTCCCGGGCTGGATAATACTCTGGCCATTAAAAACAATAATATCGCCGTTGGGATTGTAGAATTTGGCATGCTTGTCGGTACTGGCATTATCGCTCATTCAAGCATTGTGGGTGAAGGTGGCGGTGTCGTGTCTAGCTTAGGTTACTTTATTGCAGGCCAAATAACGCTAGTTGCTCTTGTTTTATTCTATGAAAAGGTTGTCTCTAGAAATTTCAATATTATTGAAAGTATTGGTAATGGTAATAGATCTTCAGGTATTTATATTGGTGGAAAATTAATTGCTTATGCTCTCATTTTGAAATCTGCAATTGCGGGAAATGCAACGGATGCGTCCTTGTCTTATATGATGTCAGAGTATTTACTACTAGCCGTAACAGGCATGGTTTTTCTGTATGTGTTTGAGTACTTTATCGACCTATTGATTATCACCTCTTCAACGGTCAAAGAAATTCTTACAGAAGACCGCATGGTTCCTGCCTTACAATTATCGGTTGCAAAAATCGGCATGGCTCTGATTCTTAGTAACGCAATTTTGTAGAGTTCTGTTAATAATGCAAAGAGAAATGCCAAAATTATTACCGATTCTACTCGCGTTTTGCATGTTCACTACGGGGGCCAGCGGGCTTGTAAATGAATATGTTCTTGCGACGATAACCACCTACATACTCGGAAATTCTATAGAGCAATTTTCGATGGTGATCGCAAGTATGATGCTAATGATGGGCGTGTCGGGATTTGTTCAAAACAAGATGTCTGATGATAACCTCCTGCAAAAGTTCATTGCAGTAGAAGTCATCATGGCCTTGCTCGGGGGCTTTGCCCCCTTGGCAATTTATGCCGCCTATGGTTATTTAGAGAATAGCTTTCAAATTATTCATTACTTTTTTGTATTGTCGGTCGGGTTTTTAATTGGTTTTGAAATTCCACTGGTTATGAGAATAATCGATCAACATAAAATTAAACTAAAAACGAACTTAACCATTGTCTATGGAATGGATTATGTAGGCGCATTTGTGGGTGCCGTTATTTGGGTTCAATATTTACTTAAAAACTACCCCTTAACTGAAATCAGTTTCATCGTTGCAGGCTTCAACTTCATGGTGGCGTCTATAACGATTATTTACTTTTTAAAACAAAAACTCATTTTAAAACCCGCTGTTTATATTTTAATTTTACTCGTCACGTCGGCATTACTGATCATAGGTTTCGCCAGCAATCGCGATATCAGTAGTCTTCTGGAACAACGTTTCTACGAAGATCCCATTGTTCATCAAGAAACAACTAAATACCAACACTTAGTGATCACTCATAATTCAGGTTCTGGTGATACTCGACTGTACATTAATGGCAATACTCAGTTTTCTTCACTTGATGAAAAAAGGTATCACGATTTTCTTGTTCATCCATTAATGGAAGCAACGACATCAAGAGATAATCTGTTAATATTAGGTGGTGGAGATGGCTTAGCATTACGCGAAGTTAATAAGTACTCAGATGTTCGCAATATTACGGTGGTGGATTTAGACCCCGACATGGTAAAAATTGCATCCACCCATAAACTCCTTACCGATTTAAATAACGACTCGTTCATGAATGCCAATATTGCGACGCTCCCCTTTCAAGTCATCGACTCTGAAGCGAGGCAAGGCGTTTTTTTATCGGAAGATGGCTCAGAAAGTAAGTCTAAATGGGTTGCATCAGTGACGGTCTATAATATTGATGCCGACTTATTTTTAAGAGATAAACCAAAACATAAATGGGATGCGGTCATTATAGATTTACCCGATCCTTCAGGTATTGAAATCAGCAAACTTTATAGTAAACAGTTTTATCAAAATTTAAAAAGATACTTAACCGCTGATGCCTACATTT
>JBNMOT010000072.1:0-16611 GCA_051275515.1 Oleispira sp.
CAGGCTGAACGCGGGCAATATAACTATTTTCTTGATTTTCTCTATCGTCTTTAGGCCAAAAAACACACGTAATGGCCGTTGGGCTAATTAAGAAAGATCCGCCCAGTTCTAACGCTTCGCTTATTTTAACTAGATGACCTTCTAGCTGATAAGCTGGTGTTCCGCACTGGTGTAATGTTTTAGCGAGGCGAATTAAAAAGCTGCGTCGTTTTTGGAATAAACTTGTGGTCATAGCATCTTTGACTATTTTTTTGTTGCGAAGAGGTCGCTGTAGTTATTATTTTAGCAGCTAACAGCAAAATGGCCTGTTAAAAAAACAGGCCAGTTTCTAGTTGAGCTTCGTCAGTCATCATATCTTTGTGCCAAGGGGGATCAAAAATAAGTTGGACTTTAACCGATGCAACGTTGGGTACTTTGGCGACGCGGTATTCAACATCGCTGATTAATACCGGTCCCATTCCGCATGTGGGTGCGGTCAGTGTCATTCGAATGATGACATTTTTGTGTTCGATTTCAATACCATATATTAAACCTAGGTCTAATAAATTCACGGGTAACTCGGGGTCGAAAATTGTTTTTAACGCTTGGCGAATCTGTTCTTCATGAACAAGGCCATCGCCACTATCCTCAAACGTAATTTCTTCTGACTCAAGACCAATTAGCGCAGCATCTGTGCCATCAACACGAACCATGTTGCCATTAAACGTCAAGGTATAGTTTCCACCCAGCGCTTGATTGATGGTTAAAAAAGAACCCGCTGGAATAATAGTCGGCTGACCACTCGGTACTCTTCGTGCAGGACAATCCTGCTGTGAAACAACCATGCGTTTTTCCACGAGATTGCTCCTTTAAACTGAAAATGATTCGCCGCAACCACAAAGGTCTTTGGCATTGGGATTGTTAAACTTAATAGTGCTGTTTAAGCCTTCCGTCGCATAATCAACTTCAGTGCCTTGCACCATCGCAAGGTATTCGGTCGGAACATACAGCGCAATATCGTCCGCAACTTGAAAACAGGTATCTTCATCTAGAGGGGTTGTCACAAATTCGAAGTTGTATTTGAAGCCGGAGCAGCCACTTTTTTTCACGCCAATACGAACACCGATCGCATCTGAATTTTTTAATAACTTACGCACATGAACCATAGCCGACTCAGTCATACTGACTTGCTGGCTTTGTTGATTGTCTGCTGCGTTTGGGTCAAAGGTTTCTAATGTCATAATTTATCTCTTCAAGAAAATATTAATGCTTATAGCAAAAACATTTTCACTTTTTCAATCGCTTTAAACAGAGCGTCAACTTCTTCTAATGTATTGTAAAAAGTAAACGACGCTCGTACTGTGCCAGGGATTCCAAATTGATCCATTAATGGCATAGTACAGTGATGGCCCGTACGAACCGCAATACCTTGCTGATCTAATAATGTACCCACATCGTGTGGATGAGTCCCTTCAATCAAAAAACTAAGAACGCTGACTTTATTTTTACTGGTGCCAATGATGCGAATGCCATCCGTTTTCGCGGCTAGTTCATTAGCGCGAGCAAGCAGTGCATCTTCGTGTTTTGCTAATGCGATACGATCGAGACCGTTCACATAATCAACCGCGGCGGCCATGCCAATAGCGCCAGCGATATTAGGCGTGCCCGCTTCAAACTTATAAGGCAATACGTTATACGTCGTCTTCTCAAAGCTAACATGCAAAATCATTTCGCCGCCACCTTGATAAGGAGGCATCGCATTTAATAAGGCTTCTTTACCGTACAACACGCCTAACCCAGTCGGGCCAAATAACTTATGGCCAGAAAATGCATAGAAGTCGCAATCCAATGCTTGTACATCAACATCCCAATGAGCAATAGCTTGTGCGCCATCAAGCAAGGTTTTAGCCCCGACCTTCTGTGCTTCACGAATGATATCTTCTACTGGGTTCACAGTACCGAGCGCATTAGAGACATGAACAACGGCCACAAATTTTGTTTTATCACTTAAGAGCTTTAGGTAGCCATCATAATCTAACGTGCCATCTTCTAATACGGGAATTATTTTTAAGACTGCTCCCGTTTGCTCACAGACCATCTGCCACGGCACAATATTGGAATGATGCTCCATACCCGAAATGATGATTTCATCACCGGCTTTAACATTAGAGCGCACCCAAGTCTGTGCAACTAAGTTGATGGCATCGGTGGTACCACGGGTCCAAATGATTTCTTCACTTTTACTTGCGTTTAGAAACTTTTGTAGCGTGGTACGCGCATTCTCAAACATTTGAGTCGCTTGATCACTCAACGTATGAGCACCACGGTGTACATTGGAATTCGTGGTACGGTAATAATCAGCAATGGCATCAATAACAACTTGCGGCTTTTGTGTGGTTGCGCCGTTATCAAGATAAACCAGTGGCTTGCCATTCACTTGCTGGTGCAAGATAGGGAAGTCAGCACGGATTTTTTCGATGTCCATGTTTTTGCTATCGCTCATATAACTTTTAACCTTTCACAAAATTCGATTAACTAATGTGCTTCATTAACTCTTCATCACGGCCAAAGCGCTGGGCTAATAGCGGACGAACCAAATTACGAACAGCATCAAGTTTAAGGTTTTCTAATAATTCATTAATAAAACCAAAACTCAGCATGACATCAGCTTCTGCAGCGCTAATGCCACGAGAGCGTAAGTAGAAACGTGCTTGCTCATCTAACTGCGCAATCGTTGCGCCGTGTGCACACCTTACATCGTCAGCGTAAATTTCAAGCTCTGGTTTGGTATTGATGGTGGCGTCATTCGACAATAATAAGTTTTTATTACTTAACTGCGCCAATGTCTTTTGTGCATCTGGATGAATATGAATACGACCATTGAAAACCGCTTTCGATTTATCCGCCATAATGCCGCGGAATATTTCGTTGGTGGTACAGTTAGGAACCTTGTGTTCGATGTTGCTGTGAAAATCAATAAGCTGTTTATTCTGTGGAAGGTAAACACCGACCAATTCACAGTGACTGCCACCTACATTGTGATTCACGTTAATGTCGTTACGGACAATCTTAGCACCTAGGCCCAGCTGGAAGCTGTCGTAGTTTGCATCGCGACCTAGATCAACGTGCACGCCACCCATTTGAATGCTGCCTTCTTGCATTAGCTGCAAGCGGTAATGATTCAAACGTGCATTCGCCCCGATTTTGGCTTCGGTAATCGCATTAACGAAACAATTTTGCTCATCATCATTACTGGCGAAGTGTTCAACAATCGTCGCTTCAGCGCCTGTGTCTAATACAATCAACAAACGCGCAGGGACGGTAAAAGGTTTTGCTTGTGCGGTTGTGATGTGAGTAATTTGGATATTGGTTTTTAATTGCTCATTTTTGCCAACATGAACCAATACACCATCGTGTGTAATCGCATTGTTGAGCGCGGCAAAGATGTGTTTCTCTTGTTCAATAGCGGTACCTAAATTATCCGCAATTATAGTTTGCTGCGCTTGGTTTGCTTGGCTAAAACGAACAACGTTGCTCAAGCTTTCATTGGAAGAAAGTTCGTTCGAGTATTGACCATTCACAAATACTAAACGCTGTGCATTTAGATCAGGAATTGCAGTAATACTGTCAAGCCCCTTAACATCATAATCTTCAGCTAAGCGTCCATAGCCTTCTTCGTTTGCAGTGAAGCTGTATAGCGACGTAAATTTCCACGCCTCTGTGTTGCGCGTTGGAATTTCTTGCTGTAAAAAGCTTGCGCTGCCACTGGTGTTTAATGCTGAAAATAATTCACGTTCAGTATTATTGACTGCTAGCAGACCTTTATGAAAATCAGTCATTAGCCAGCTCCGTTCTCAGCGGCATCTTCTAACCAGCTGTAACCTTTTTCTTCTAGCTCCAGCGCTAATTCTTTGCCGCCAGACTTAACAATTTTACCATCGGCAAGCACATGAACAAAGTCAGGTACGATGTAGTCTAATAAACGTTGATAGTGAGTAACAATAATAAAGCTGCGGTTCGGATCGCGTAAGCTATTCACGCCTTCTGCGACAACTTGCAGTGCATCAATGTCCAAACCTGAGTCTGTTTCGTCTAGGATGCAGAGTTTTGGTTCTAATAACATCATTTGCATGATCTCGTTACGCTTTTTCTCACCACCAGAGAAGCCTTCGTTAACGCCGCGCTTCAAGAAACTTTGGTCTAAATCAACCAGTTTGCATTTAGCTCGCGCCAGTTTTAAAAACGTAACAGAATCCAAAGCATCTTTGCCTTGTGCTGCGCGCACAGAATCAACTGACGCTTTTAAAAATTCTAGGTTGGAAACCCCCGGTATTTCAACAGGATACTGGAAGGCTAAGAACAATCCTAAACGGGCGCGTTCTTCAGGATCTAGATCCAATAAATTTTTGCCTTCTAGCTCAGCAGAGCCACCTGTTACTTCGTAGTCATCACGACCTGCAAGAACGTTGCCTAGGGTACTTTTACCAGCGCCGTTTGGACCCATGATCGCGTGAATTTCTCCAGGCTTAATATCTAGGTTTAGGCCTTTTAGAATCTCTTTGTTTTCAACGCTGGCTTTTAAATCTTTGATCGTTAACATTTGAATGTTTTCCTGAAATTTTTAAATTTGTTGTTGTAGGGCAATTTATGGTTCATATCAGGCGTCGTAAAAAACGAAAATAAAAAGCGCAAGATAAATATATTAAAACCACATCCCTGTACGTCTGCCGGCCTGGCCATCCATGGCCAGTCGTAATTCGGCGAACAAAGCAGCGCTTTGTTGCTCTCGCCGAATTACCCTACGGATCCTTCTAGCGATACTTCCAATAACTTGCCGGCTTCGACGGCGAATTCCATAGGAAGTTCTTTAAAAACTTCTTTACAGAATCCGTTCACAATCATCGACACCGCTTTCTCTGTATCAATGCCACGTTGCTGGCATAAGAAAAGCTGTTCGTCGGAAACTTTCGACGTGGTGGCTTCGTGTTCGACAACCGCACTTGGGTTTTTACTTTCGATATACGGGAAGGTATGAGCGCCACATTTATCACCAATTAACAATGAGTCACACTGGGTATAGTTACGAGCGCCGGTTGCACCTGGTCCCATTTTTACCAAGCCGCGATAAGAGTTCGAGCTTTTACCCGCAGAAATGCCTTTAGTGATAATGGTCGACTTGGTATTTTTACCCAAGTGAATCATTTTGGTACCCGTGTCGGCTTCTTGAAAATTGTTCGTTAGGGCAACGCTGTAGAATTCGCCTACAGCGTTATCGCCTTTAAGAATGCAGCTTGGGTATTTCCAAGTAATGGCAGAGCCTGTCTCTACTTGAGTCCAAGATACTTTTGCATTGGTATGAGCAATGGCACGCTTAGTCACGAAGTTGTAGATGCCGCCTTTACCTTCTTTATCACCCGGGTACCAGTTTTGTACCGTGGAATATTTGATCTCAGAATCGTCATGAGCAATTAATTCAACTACCGCTGCGTGCAGCTGGTTTTCGTCACGCATCGGAGCCGTACAGCCTTCCAAGTAACTAACGTGCGAACCTTCGTCGGCAATAATTAGCGTGCGTTCAAACTGACCGGTTTTTTCTTCGTTAATGCGGAAGTAGGTTGATAGTTCCATTGGGCAGCGAACGCCTTTAGGGATATAAACAAACGAACCATCACTGAATACGGCTGAGTTAAGTGCTGCGTAGTAGTTGTCCTTTTGAGGAACAACACTGCCCATATATTTTTTAACCAGTTCAGGATGTTCGTGAACCGCTTCTGAAATGGGCATAAAGATAACGCCAGATTCCGCGAGCGTTGCTCTAAAAGTAGTACCCAGTGATACTGAGTCAAATACGATATCAACGGCAACACCGGCCAAAGCCGCTTGTTCGTGAACAGGAATGCCCAGCTTTTCGTACGTTGCTAATAGCTCAGGGTCAACTTCGTCCAAACTCTGCGGACGGTCTTCCATGCTTTTCGGTTCTGAGTAATAAGAAACGTCTTGAAAATCAATATCAAGATGCTGAACTTGTGCCCAGTTTGGCGGGGTCATCTCTTTCCACGCGGCAAAAGCTTTTAGGCGCCATTCAAGTAACCATTGTGGCTCGCCTTTTTTCTTCGAGATAAAACGGACGGTATCTTCGTTTAAGCCAGGAGCTAACGTTGCAGATTCAACGTTGGTAACAAAACCGGCTTCGTATTCTCTGCCTATCTGGCGATCGATTTCTGCGTTATCAGTCATAGGAAAGACTCTCATTTCTATCATGGTCTACGGCCATAGGGGCAACTATCTAATCAAGGAACTAGAAGTGGCATGCCGCGATCTTGGTTTGTAATACCATACTAATTTGGTAAGGTATTTTAATCAATACCAAACTGGTATTGATTGCTTAATTATGGGCGCGTATTCTATCAAGGTGGGTAGTTTATGACTAATGATATTGATATTTTTACTCAAATACGAATAGGTCTTATTTACTAGCCTGTCGCAAAATACATTATCTACGAACGCTTTAGACTATACGGTTTAAACTTCAATTTAGACTTGAATACTCACGGGTTGAGAATTTATGAATGGGCTCTGATATGATGAAATCTCTTAAACAAAAGAACGCTTTAAATGCTAAGAATTGGTAAGTTAACGGATTATGGTTTGGTCGCTCTCAACCAGCTTGCTATGGCAGGTGCTATTAAGCAATCAACCGATGATATCTCTAAAGCAACAGGTTTGAGTATCGCAACCGTACGCAAGGTAATGAAAGCCATTGTCGATGCGGGTCTTGTGATCGCTCAGCGCGGATCAAAAGGCGGCTATCGTATTGCGCGTGCACCTTCCCAAATTAGCGTATTGGATGTGGTGCAAGCCTTTGAGGGACCTATTTCGTTAACCGAATGCAGCGCTGATGATAACAACTGTGAAATCACTGAGTCGTGTTCTCTTGCCAGTAATTGGACAGGAATTAATGACCTCTTATTACGAGTATTGGGAGACATCACGCTTGACGACATTCGTAACCCAGATGTGCAAGATACTCTTCATCATCAAATAGTTGATCAATTACAACGCATTCAACTCGTCAATCTTTAATATATCGTTAGCGATTGAACAAAAACGGTGAAATGTAGCAATGCTTTTGAGGTGTGATAAAGCGCCACCCGAAATCAGAGCGCCGCTAAGAATCAGCTTGTTTGATTGATCTTGATTTTACTGGCAGTTACCAATAAGCGACAGTGTATAGTTATTGGCTGATAATTATTCATGCTCGAAAATAGAAAATATCATCGAGTAATCGTTGAAATTACTGAGAATATGTCAAATAAAAAGAGATACTTATTAAACATCAAAGATGATTTGGCATTAAAACCATTAGTCAGCGTATGTATACTTTGTTTGACCGTCTAATATCACGTTTAAATCACTTGCGTTAAGGGTTTTTTACCTGAAGTCAAGCCGATCTATAAGGCTATTCATGGGGCACCTAAATTTGCGCTGGAATAGTTTTTGAGCTTTTTAATAAAAAGTATGAATTTTTTTAACATCCGCACTTGTCAAATGAACATTAACGTTGCTTAGTAATTTTCAGTTGAAGTTGAATGGTTTTTTAAAAAAACAGAAACTTATTCAGCAAATACTAACATAGATTAATAAGTTTCTGTTGGAGCCAAAAGACCTTCAGACAACAAACATTACTTTGGAATAATGACTGCGTCAATTACGTGAATAATACCATTTGACGTTTCAATATCAGCCTTCACAACATTGGCACCGTTAACAGTAACGCCGCCTTCGGTGATAATTTTAACATCACTACCTTGGACAGTGGTCGCCATCATACCGTTGCTCAAATCACTGCTCATAACTTTACCAGCAACGACATGGTAAGTCAGAATCTCGACAAGTTTGTCCTTGTTTTCTGGTTTTAGTAGATCAGCAACCATACCTGCAGGGAGTGCGTCGAACGCAGCATCATTGGGTGCAAATACTGTGAATGGACCATCGCTTTTAAGTGTGCTGACAAGTCCTGCCGCCTGCACTGCGGTGACGAGAGTTGTAAATGAACCAGCACCAACTGCTGTGTCAACGATATCCTTAGGATGTCCATCTGCAAATGCGATCGAAGAGGATGCAATAAGAGCAGCGGAAGTCAGGAAAAGAAAAGTACGACGAAACATAGAAATTCTCCTAAAAAAGTGAATCTAGCAATCTACTAGACATACAAAATACGGTCAGTTTTTTGGTTTGGATCAAAATTAACTCTGCAGTAATATTGTAATTTCGTAATTTGACTCAGTAGTTTTAACTAAGTACTTAATTATTAAAGCAATAAGTCGAAATAACCGTCTGTCAACGTCAGCACATCTGGGACAAACTTGAGTGGTTTAATAAAAGAGGTTTTCTAATTTATCTTAATGTTAAAGAGTTAAGCATGACAAAGTTATCAGGGCGGTCAAAAGTGGCGGTCAATAAATCGCAAAGAGCATACGTTGCAAATAATTCAGTGCTCAGTATTAGTCCACACAAACACCAAAAAGTCACAATATTAACGTTATAATGTATCAATATTCTGTGAGGCGAGCTATCAATCTCATTCATGTAAGGTGATTGAGTACGATATTAGTACAGTATCATCTGAGGCAAACAATATAGGCGACAATAAGAAAGCAGGTTCGCATCAACAACGTCAAATATTCAGGTATAATTTGCTGCCTATTTCTTTTTTCTAATAACGCCTCTTGTTCGGAATCACAAAGTTTATGACTGATGACTATCTTGACCGCTTTGGTGGCATTGGCCGTTTATATGGCATGGAAGCCTTAGAACGTCTGCGAAATGCACATGTTTGTATTATTGGTATTGGCGGCGTTGGTTCTTGGGCAGCAGAAGCGATTGCGCGCAGTGGTATCGGGTCAATTACCTTAATTGATATGGATGATCTTTGTGTGACCAATATCAATCGTCAATTACCGGCAATGGATGGTAATACGGGCAAACTTAAAATTGAAGCCATGGCCGAACGGTTACAAGCAATTAATCCATACTGCAATATTACAACACACATGGAATTTGTGACTGCAAAGAACATGCGAGAGCTTATTCATACGGGTTTTTCTTATGTGATCGATTGCATCGATAGCGCAAAAAGCAAAGCGGCACTGATCGCTCATTGCCATATCAATAAAATTCGCATCGTAGTCACTGGCGCAGCAGGTGGCCAGATAGACCCTACGCAGATTCAAATAATTGATGTTAATAAGTGTGCGCATGACCCCTTAATCTCGAAGGTGCGTTCCTTGTTGCGCAGCGAATATGAATTCTCTCGTAACCCAAAGCGTTATTACTCCATTCCGTGCGTCTACTCACTTGAGCAAATGACATATCCTCAGGCTGACGGCAGTGTCTGTCGAACAAAGCCTGGTGAGGAGAGCAGTACTCGCCTGGATTGTGCCTCAGGATTTGGCTCGGCGACCATGGTCACGGGAACATTTGCCTTTATTGCGGCTTCTCGAGTTGTGAAGCGTATCGCAGAAGGTGCGGGAAAAAAGTCATAGATGGGACTACCTTCTTGGTGAGCCTCATAAGCCTTCCGCAAGTATTGAAAGCAGATAAGCTCAAGGTCTATAATCATTAAATAGCGATCATAAAAGAGTAGGGTTGAGTCATGGCAGATCCAAAATACGATGTTTATTTTCGTGGAGAAGTTGTACCTGGTGCTGACGAGGCGGTTGTAAAAGCGGCTATCGCCAGAATATTTAATGCGGATGATGCCAAGCTCAAACAGTTGTTTTCAGGCAAGGTCAATACGATTAAAAAATCGGTTGATAAAGCGACTGCGGCTAAATATCAGCACGCTTTTAAGAAAGCGGGTGCGAAAGCGGTTATTACGGCCGCTAAAGTTGATTCTGGATCTTTAAATAGTGAATCAAAAGCCACTGCCCCTCAGCCACCTAGACCGTCATCATCAGTCTCTCAAACAATAGAAGCCAAATGGGATGTTTTGCCTCCCGGCAGCGACTTATTAACGTCAGTTGAGCGTCGCAATATCCCAGATGCTGATATCGATACCAGCGCTATTAAAATGCTTTCGCCTTTTTCTGCAATAGACGTTGAAGAGCAACTTTCTCCTCTAACCCCTGATACTAGCCACCTATCCATTGCTGCTGCCGGGGAGGATATGAACCCTGATCGTATTGGGCCATTACCCGATTTAGAGTTAGATTTGTCTGGGTTTTCAGTGGCTGAAGCAGGGGCCCCGCTAACGGATAAAAAAGAGAAGAAGACTCCCTTAGCACCGGATACTAACCATATTAAATTAGTTTAAATCAGTTATTTTTTTAATTTTATCGATCAATTGATGTAAAATTGGATGTGGCTGTCATGGAAGGCAGTCACAAGTCGAATGCTTTTATCGACAGGAAAAGTCCTCACGAATGGAATCATTAGGCATATGACTATAGAGAATAAAAGCTTAGTAGAAGCATATATCGATTTATCTTGGAATAAGGGTAAATATGGCTTGCTAAAACACATTGTGGCGACAGGCTTTCGCCATCAAACAACCTTTGACGATGGCTTCCGAGATTTTGAAGGGTATGTGGAATATGTTGAAGATGTTCGTCGAGCAGTGCCAGATCTAGACGTCACGGTAGAAAACATTATGGCGGAAGATAATAAAGTCATCACTTTTTCGACATTTTTTGGCAGTTTTAAATATCCACTTTTTGGTATGCCAGCGAATGGTGAAATCATTGCTTTTTCCGCAGCGTCTGTTTGGATTATTTATTGTGGAAAAATAATAGAGCAAACAACGATGGTCGATTTGGCCGGTCTGCAGAGACAGTTAGACGCTTAAAGTCGACTGATCAGAGTAAGACAATAGTCCAATCGATGTCTGGTCAATGTGGCATCGATTGCAATGAAAGCTCAAAAAAGGCGACTGGCTAAACCCAGTCGCCTTTTTCGTTATAATCTTTCTAGTTTATCAAAAGAAGGGAATTAGGCATGTCAAAAAAAGCAGTCGGTCTTGCAGGCCTAGCCGGTTTAACAGGACTAGGTAGCAAGGAAGCCATCGATAAGAATGAGCAGAGACCGTCTCATTCTGGTTCTGTTTATTCAACTGAGGTTGGGCGAGTATGTCCTGGCTGTGGCAACGCAAAAGAGCAGTGTGCTTGCAGCGCTGATACGGTTCCTGCAGGGGATGGTATTGTGCGTATTCAGCGTGAAACCAAAGGCCGAAAAGGTAAGGGTGTTACCTTGATTATGGGTGTTTTATTAGCACCCAATGAATTAAAAAAATTAGCCAAAGAATTAAAACAAAAATGTGGCGTCGGGGGGGCGGTTAAAGAGAGCGTGATTGAGATCCAGGGGGATGTACGTGATCAGTTGTTCGAAGAAATGAAACAGCGAGGTTTTAAAGTGAAAAAAGCGGGTGGGTAAAATAAACCCAAGCGCCTGATGAAAACATCAGGCGACAGTCTGTCTTTGACTATTTATTTAATAGCTTACTTATTCAATAAGTAGTTCACTAATAAAGATACTGGGCGACCCGTAGAACCTTTGTTCTTTCCACCTGAATGCCAAGCTGTTCCGGCAATATCAAGGTGTGCCCAAGATTGGCCTTCAGTGAAACGTGCTAAGAAACACGCCGCAGTCGTAGCCCCGGCCAAGCGGCCACCGATGTTGGCGATATCGGCAAAGTTAGAATCCAACAGCTCCTGATAATCGTCTTCTAACGGCAAGCGCCACACCTTATCGTGAGAATCCACAGCGGCTGTTTGCAATTCTGCCGCGAGTGTTTCATCTTCAGTAAATAAGCCAGAATTCACCGCGCCCAGTGCCATCATGCAAGCGCCGGTTAAGGTTGCGATATCAACGATAGAAGCAGGCTTCAAATTATCAATCGCATACGTGAGTGCGTCACATAATACTAAGCGGCCTTCGGCATCCGTATTTAGAATTTCAACGGTCTTTCCTGATAGTGTCGTTACCACATCACCGGGCTTGCTGGCATTACCGGCGGGCATATTTTCGGCGGTGGTAATCATTCCGATGATATTAATTTTAGGTTTTAGCTCTGTTAGAGCCGTCATTGCGCCCAGTACTGAAGCGGCGCCGCACATATCGTACTTCATTTCATCCATGCCAGCGCCAGGCTTAAGGCTGATACCACCGGAATCAAAGGTGATGCCTTTGCCTAGAATCATGTGAGCTGCTTCGTTAGGGTCTTCTGCACCTTGGTATTTCATGATGATGAATTTACCTGGCTCGCTAGAACCTTTCGAAACCGATACGAATGCGCCCGCGCCCATCGCGTCTAATTCAGCTTCATCGATGATGATAGTTTCTATTAAGCCCGTTTCTTCCGCTAATGCTTCCGCTTGTTCGGCCAAATAGGTTGGGGTACAAATGTTGGGTGGCATGTTGCCAAGGTCTTTAGCAACAGAAATGCCATGAGCGATTGCTTGGCCTTTCTCTAGAGACGCCTGCAGGTAGGCATCACCTGCCCAAAGAATGTTTTCTATTGAATCGGAGTAATCTTCCGCTTCGTGTTCAGGCTTACTCTTGGTTTGATCAAATAAATACAATGCATTTTCACAGGCAATGGCGGCTTGCTCTGCTTTCCAAGCAGCATCTTTATTGATTACCGGGATGTCTTGTAAATAAAGCGCGGCTTGAAGAGCACCGGATTTTTTAATGGCGGTGGCTGCTGATTCCGCCACTTTAATGAAATTCTTGGGTGTTATGCCGTCGGCTGTTTTACCACTGCCGACTAAAATGAGTCGCTGAGCGATTATGCCCGGTACTTTGATGAGCATTAGGGTCTCGCCCGTTTTGCCATCAAAGTCGCCGCTATCAAAAATATCGGTCAAATATTGTTCGGCTGCGGTATTGATGCTGTCGGCGGCGCTAGAAAGCTTGCCTTTATCATCGATACTGACAACGATGCAGCTAGCAGAAAGTTCGACGGCGTTCTCTTGTGTGGTGCTGAATTTCATTATTGACTCCGGTTAAAATATAAATACAACGATAAGATATAGATGGGTTCTTTGGGACGAAATATCAAGCTTCTTTTGAATTCGTCTGTGCTAGCTGATTTAGCGAGAAAGTTATACACTGCGCGACACTAGTAATATTGTTATGTTATGGCGCTAAAGAAGGCTGAAAGTTTGATTATTTTTCGATATTTATCCCGAGAGTTGTTTACCTCAATGGCAGCGGTTACGGGTATATTATTAATGATATTAATGAGCAGTCGCTTAATTTATCAGCTAACGGCGGCGGCGGCTGGGAAAATCCCTCTCGAAATTGTATTTTTCACCTTGCTCTTACGCATGCCATCTTTCTTGGAAATGATCCTGCCCTTGTCATTGTTTATTGCAATTCTATTAGCCTATGGTCGTTTATACGCTGAAAGTGAAATGACGGTTCTAACGGCAACAGGTTTCTCAAGCACTCGTTTATTAGGTTATACCTTATTACCCGCGGGCGTTATCACTGTGTTGGTTGCTTTTTTTAGCTTGTATTTGAGTCCGTTAGGGGCTCAAAAGATGGAAGATCTCTATCGTAAGCAAGCAACGATGACAGAATTTGAGTTGTTGGTTCCAGGCCGTTTTCAAAGCACAGCAAAGGGCTCTCGTGTGACTTATACCGAAGGCTTGAGCGATGATAAAAGCGAAATGAAAAATGTTTTCATTGCCGATGGTAATACTATTTTATTGGCTCAAACCGGGACCCAAAAAGTAAATCCTGATACGGGTTCTCGCTTCCTAGAGCTGCACAAGGGTAAACGATTTGATATTACTCCCGGTAAGTTAGACGTTGAAGTGTTAGATTTTGACTTATACGGAGTGAAAATTGCTGATGAACAGGCAGAGCGGCGAAGAATTAAAAAAGAGGCAATACCCACATCTGAATTATTTGGTAATGACTCGAAGAGACACAGCTCTCAATTACAATGGCGTTTTTCATTAATTATTATGGTGCCTATTTGTGCAATGATCGCGTTTCCTCTTTCTAAGGTAAACCCTCGGCAAGGGCGTTTTGCTCGGATATTTCCTGCGATTATTTTATTCATGATGTACATTACCTTGCTTATTTCTTTACGCGGCATGCTGAGTAAAGGCGATATTTCACCCGCCATTGGTATGTGGTGGGTGCATGCAGTGTATGCGCTTATCGGCTTGGGGTTATTGTTTATTCCCGAGTGGAATCGTCGCCGCAAGATTAGGAGTTTATGATGCGTAAATTAGACGCTTATGTTGCGCGTAACGTATTAATGGCGACGTTAGTGGTCATGGTGGTGATTGTGGGCCTTGATGCCATTTTTACGTTAGTCGATGAGTTGGATAATTTAAAAGGCAACTACAAACTAGTTGATGCGCTTTTCTTTTCAGGCCTTCGACTACCACGGCGTATTTATGAATATATGCCAATGGCATGCTTAATTGGTTGTTTAGCGGGGCTGGGATCTATGGCGGCTAACAGTGAATTAACCGTGATGCGAGCTGCTGGTATTTCTATTAATCGCATTGTGTTAGCCGTATTAAAACCCATGGCAGTACTGATGATGGTGTCTCTTATACTAGGTGAATATGTTGTACCTTCTTTAGAGAGAATCGCTCAGGCAAATAAAGCGGTTGCCCAAGGTGCGAGTGAGGCGCTATCAAACAAAGGCAAAGGGTTTTGGCATCGAGAAGGTAATACTTTTATGCGTTTTAATGCCGTTGAGCCTGGCGGGGTATTGCACGGTATTACTCGCTATGAGTTTGCCGACGCGAGTGAGTCAAAACAGCCTAATGAATTAAAGCAGGTTGTTTATGCTCAGCGTGCTTTGTATCAGCGCTCTTATTGGCAGATGGAAAATATTGTTATTACGCATTTTGAGGATGATAATGTTTGGCAAGAAAAGCAGGCGACAGGGCGCTGGGATACCGAGCTGACACCTGAAAAACTCAGCGTTGTTATTGTGAGCCCGCGTGATATGTCGATTTCTGGTTTATATCGGTATGCCAATTATTTAGATGAGCAGGGCTTAAATTCTGATACGTATATGTTGTCTTTTTGGCGTAAAGTCACTCAGCCGCTCAGTACTTTTGCCTTGGTGATTTTAGGGATTTCTTTTATCTTTGGGCCACTGCGTTCAGTGACGCCTGGGTATCGTATTTTTAGTGGCATTATTGTCGGCATGATTTATAAGTATGCCGAAGAGTTACTTTCCCCAGCGAGTATCGTTTTAGGCTTTGAGCCTATTTTGGCCAGTATTATTCCTATTGGGGGTTGTTTGGTTTTAGGTCTGCTGCTGATGAGGAAAGCCGCTTAATACCGGCGGGTTTATTCATTAGACCTAGGATCAAATACAATGCGGGTAAAAGACGCATGGTCATGCCACGTCTTTTCCTGTTTATCCCATAGCGCCCACCAAAAGCCAAAACCTGCTAAACCAATCGAGAAAAACCCTATAGCGATACGTAACATACATTGGCCCATTGAAAGTCGTTGTTGTGGCTTTAGCTCGTTAGCGATACTTAATCCCCACGCTTTCATGCCCAGCGTCTGTTTTTTAAGACGCCAGAACGTGGTGTAAAAGAAGAAGATAATAATAAAAAAATAACTAGCCGCAATGGGCACTGGTAGCTCACCGATGGGCTCACCGTGGTTGAATAAGTGAGAGCTGGCAGGAATGAGAATAGCGGCCAGTAAAAAGCTGATGCCGGTAACATTGAATAGGTCGTAGACTAGGGCGGCTAGGCGGCGCCAAAGAGGTGCAGACGGTAAATTAATATCAGACATAAAGAGTTAGCTTCTAAAAAGTAATAATAAATTATTCCGTATTTTAGCAGTTTGATGAAAAACGGTCTAACGAAAGAAGTTTAATAAAATGTGTCTATAGATTATGCACGTTCTCGAGCGCGAGTCTGATTAAGACTTTTTCTCCCATACTAAACTCTTAAACGGTGCGTCTAGGGGTGTTTCAGCCAGATAATTAACGTAATTACTAATGACCTTTTGAGAGATGCCTACTATGATTTCTAAAATTTGTTTTTGTGCACCCATTTTTTTGGGATCATGGTTATTTTGCGACGAAAATGGATGAGCTGTCTGCTTTAACGGGTCTGACCAAGAGCAGTCTTTATAATGCCTATGGCAATAAAGAGGCGCTCTTTACTCAAGCGGTTGATTTTTATATTGAGCAGCATCGCGCAAACCTTATCTCTGTCTGATGCGGTGAGCGGCATGTTGGAAATGAAGTTCTCGGATCAACGTCACCCATTAATGGCGCAAGGGTGTTTATTACGTTCCAGCAAGGCTTGAACGTTCAGTCTAGAAACCTGCAAGCCAAAGAAAGTATGACCCGCGCGCGCGATCTATTTTTAAGGTTGCTGAAAACACTTGAAGTTGTTTAGTGCCCATTAACGGATGAGTCGTGTCGTTAACATACTTGTTAAGCGTTTTGGGTTGATAAAATTTCAGGGTTGATAAGAGTTAAGAGCTGATTTTTAGATATAAAAAAAGCCGATATCGTTAAATATCAGCTTTTAGAATAATGGTACCAGTGGGCGGACTTGAACCGCCACTCCCTTGCAGGAACCGGATTTTGAATCCGGCGTGTCTACCAATTTCACCACACTGGCACTGAAT
>JBNMOT010000073.1:0-16540 GCA_051275515.1 Oleispira sp.
TAAATCATTTACGGAAACTGAATAAAATTGGGTCACATTTTAACAAGATTAATCGCCGCTGACTAATTAAGAGACGCAGTAACGTTAATTTATTCTTGATATGATAATAAATAGCTTATTATTGTCATCAGTGTATTAGGCCGTTAGTGAGATTAATTAGTACAGGTAGCTCAGTATGATATGGATTTTAGTCTTCATTTTATTATTAGCGTTATTTCTACTTCCGCAGTGGTGGGTTGGACGTATTCTGAAGCGACATGGACAAGAACGTGACGACTTTCCCGGTTCGGGTGGTGAATTAGCCCAGCATTTAATTAAGACTGAGGGTTTGGAAGGCGTTCAGGTTGAAGCGACAGACTCAGGTGATCATTATGACCCTATGGACAAGATGGTTAGATTGACCCCTGATAAATTAGAGGGACGCTCTTTAACCGCTATTGTTGTTGCGGCGCACGAAGTGGGTCATGCGATTCAAGATTATCACAAAGAGACAACCTTTAACGCGCGCATAAAAGCGGCAAAATTTGCCAATATAGCGCAACGTATAACGCCGATTGCTTTTTGGTTAAGCCCTGTTGTTGCCTTGATAAACCCCGGTGCCAGTCAAGTAACATTAGCAATTGCGGTGCTATCAATATTGGCGAGTACGCTTGTGCATTTAATAACCTTGCCTGTTGAGTGGGATGCTAGCTTTGGCAAAGCGCTACCTATTTTAGAAAAAGGTGGCTATTTGAATGACCAGGATATGAAGGGTGCACGACAAATATTATTAGCGGCGGCGCTAACCTACGTCGCGGGTTCGTTGGCTAGCCTGTTAAATGTATGGCGTTGGTTGCGTTATTTAAAGCCTTAGACCTTTGTTCAAACATTGGACTTAATACCCTGATGCCTCAATAAGCAGAAGAGGCAATGCCTCCCTCTACTTTATTTAACGTCTGTTTTATTTTAGCGCTAGCAGAAATACGCTAACCCTTGCACACAAATCAGAGCAAATACTCCCGCTAGAACATCATCTATCATAATCCCAAAACCTCCATGAACTTGTTCATCCAGCCATTTAATGGGCCAAGGCTTGAGTATGTCGAAAAAACGGAAAAGCGCGAAACCGATGATGATCCATTCGATGCCAGCAGGCAGTGCGATATACGTTATCCACAGACCTATCCACTCATCCCATACTATTCCACCATGGTCTTGAACGCCTAAGTCTTTAGATGTCTGCTCACATAAATACACTCCAAAGGCAAACCCCGCGATTAATACGCATAAATAAGGAATGAGCGGCACATCTTGCAAAAACAACCACCAAAATGGAATTGCCGCCAAAGTACCAAATGTACCGGGTGCTTTTGGTGCGCAGCCAGAACCTAAGCCAAAGGCCAGAAGGTGAATAGGGTTTCGCAAGTTGGGTTTAACCGTTGATGTCATTTTGCTTATCCATTTAAACAGGGGTGAGACTGAGAAATTTAAAATTAAGTAAAAACCTTATGATAAATCATAATGCAGGTAGCATCTTAGAAATTTTCAGCTATCTTAGAGGGCACAATTATTAGCTCGCTACAAAATGACTAATATTTTTCCATTTACTAAGGTCCCTCATGTCTGAAAGCATTAGTCGTATTCCTAAAATAGTCTGGATAGTAACTCCTTTATTGGCCGTGGCTTTTGTTACTTTTTTGTTCTTTTTAAAGACAGTTCCTTCCGGTGATGAGCTAGATGCGGTTAAAGGTGATGCCAAAAAGGTGTTACAAACCGGTGTCATACGAGCAAAAGAAGAAGCCCGTAAAAACGCTGAGAAGCAAATTGCTGAGCCCGTATATGATTTTTATAAATTATTGAAAGACAGTGATGTTCCTGTGCCAAGCGCAGAAAAATCACATTACACATCAACGCCTAAGTCTGAAGGCGCGAAGTATCAATACAGTCTACAAGCCGCGTCATTTAGCACTAATGAGCAAGCAGATAAACTAAAGGTAACGTTAATTATGGAAAACCTTACCAGTTCTATTGAACAGGTTAGTGTGAAAGGAATACCGTATTATCGAGTGATGGTAGGCCCATTTACCGATCGTTCAAAAATGAATAAAGCGCAAGATGTCTTAGTCAATCATAGAATCAATGCGTTAGTTATTAAAAAACCCATTAAATAATCAATTAAAAGAAAGTCGTCACACTTATTCATTAGCAAAGATTGTGGCGCATTTATCATAGATGTTTGTCGTGTCTTCTCGGTGATTAAGCGCTTATCCTACTTTCTTTATTTGTCTTGAGAGTCTCTTGTGCGATCTATCCTCCCCAAATTGAATGCCATGGTCCCTATTACAGAAAAGACTCAATTTACTCGTGATGAATTAGAGTCTTGCGGGCATGGGGGGCTGTTTAAATCCAGTGACGCCCAATTGCCGACCGGGCCGCTGCTGATGCTGAATCGTATTGTCGATATTAAGCCACATGCGGGATTATTTAAAAAAGGTGAAATTGTCGCTGAATTTGATATCAATCCTGAGTGCTGGTTTTTTGAGCATCACTTTGTGGGTGAGCCGATTATGCCGGGAAGCCTCATGCTGGAAGGAATGTGGCAAACGTTAGGTTTCTATCTGGGTTGGAGTGGCTATCCAGGAAAGGTGAGGGCCTTGGGTGTGGGCGACTTGAAACTAAAAAGTGAGATCGCCCCTGACGCAGGCTGTATTGAATATAGAATTAACATTCGTCGCATGGTTGTCCGTCAAACTGTATTAGCGATTGCCCAAGGCAGTATTTATCAAGCGGATAGAGAAATTGCCAGTGCTAAAGATCTGCGCGCAGGTATGTTTCAGGGTTGAAATCACAACAGGCTGCCCCCAATTAGTTTGAATAATGATTGCTATCATCTGGCTTTATAAGGCAATCAAGCGAATTCTTTGGGAGTGAACTATGACAACAATTGTATCTGTACGCCGTGGCGATGACGTCGTAATTGGTGGCGATGGCCAAGTATCACTTGGCAATACCGTCATGAAAGGTAATGCTAAAAAAGTACGTCGTTTATTTAATGGCCAAGTCATTGCCGGCTTTGCGGGTGGAACGGCGGATGCTTTTACCTTATTCGAAAAGCTTGAAGCGCAGTTACAAAAGAATCAAGGTCAACTAACCCGCGCCGCGGTTGAGCTGGCTAAAGAATGGCGTTCAGATCGAGCCCTGCGTAAGTTAGAGGCGATTTTAGCGGTAGCCGACCATACGGCGTCATTAATAATTACTGGCAATGGTGATGTGCTTCAGCCCGAAGATGATCTTATTGGCATTGGCTCTGGGGGTAACTATGCGTTATCGGCGGCACGTGCCTTGTTAGACAATACCGATTTATCTGCCCGTGACATTGTTGAAAAAAGCCTAAACATTGCCGGTGACATTTGTGTCTTCACCAATCAGAACTTTACTATTGAAACCATGACGACTCCCGCTGATGATCAGTCGATTGCTGATGCCGCGACTCTTGCGATTAAGAAAGAGGAAGAAAAATGAGTGCCATGACCCCAAGAGAAATTGTTCACGAACTAGATCGTCATATTATTGGTCAAAGTGACGCAAAGCGTGCCGTTGCGATTGCTTTACGTAACCGCTGGCGTCGAATGCAGCTGAACGAAGAGCTGCGCGAAGAAGTTACCCCGAAGAATATTCTAATGATTGGTCCAACGGGTGTGGGTAAAACAGAAATTGCTCGTCGTTTAGCGAAACTCGCGAACGCACCTTTTATCAAAATCGAAGCCACAAAATTTACCGAAGTGGGTTATGTGGGCAAAGATGTAGAATCCATTATTCGTGATCTCGTAGAAACGGGATTCAAAATGCTGCGCGAACAAGAGATGCTCAAAGTTGATCAGCGTGCTTACGAAGCCGCAGAAGAGCGTATTCTGAATGTATTATTACCGCCAGCGCGAACGCCTGAAAAAACAGAGTGGGATACGACCACTGACTTAGAAGGTCAGACACCGAAAAAAGGAGATTCTTCTACGCGTCAGGTTTTTCGTAAGAAATTACGTGAAGGGCAGCTAGACGATAAAGAAATAGAAATAGATTTAGCTCAGCAAGGCCAAATGGGCGTTGAGATAATGACCCCGCCTGGCATGGAAGAAATGACCAGCCAGCTGCAAAGTATGTTCTCGAAGATGGGTGGCGATAAAAAAGCGAAGCGTAAACTTAAGATCAAAGATGCCTTTAAGCAAATCAAAGACGAAGAAGCCGCCAAGATGCTGAATGTCGATGAATTAAAAGCCCGGGCAGTGGATGCGGTGGAACAAAACGGCATCGTCTTTATTGACGAAATTGACAAGGTTTGTAAGCGCCAAGAAAGCGGGTCAGGTGGTGATGTCTCCCGTGAAGGCGTGCAACGTGATTTATTGCCACTCATCGAAGGCTGCACAGTAAGTACTAAATACGGAATGATCAAAACGGATCACATTTTATTTATTGCTTCGGGTGCCTTCCACTTATCAAAACCGTCCGATTTGATTCCAGAGTTACAAGGTCGTTTACCGATTCGAGTAGAGCTGCAGGCATTAACCCCTGAAGATTTCCAACGTATTCTAACCGAGCCTAAGGCTTCATTAACTGAACAGTATGTTGCGTTACTGAAAACAGAAGAGGTGGATTTAAGTTTCACTGAAGATGGTGTTAAGCGCATCGCCGAAGTGGCGTTTGAAGTTAATGAAAGTACCGAGAACATCGGTGCTCGACGTTTGCATACCTTGTTAGAACGCTTACTTGAAAAAGTATCATTTGCGGCCACCGATCTCTCGGAAGCGGTTGTGGTTGATGCTGAATACGTGAATGAACATCTGGGAAAGATTGCCCAAGATGAAGACTTGAGTCAGTTCATTTTATAACAAGCTATAAGGGTAGATTAAAGATCAGTGCATGAGTGGCTGGTGTTTAATCTGCACTAACGGCAAATTGTTTTATTATTCCTTTTCATAAATAGGACATGCCTTTTGTCTCTTATCCCCTGTGATATTAAAGTTCGAAAACAAAGCCAGTGCTTAGAATTAACTTATCCCAATAGTAGTGGTGACAATGATAGTTTTCAGTTGAGTTTTGAACTGCTACGTGTCCATTCACCTTCTGCAGAAGTTCGTGGTCATGGTACTGGTCATGACGTTTTACAGCACGGAAAAAAAGAGGTGGTCTTACTCAATATTGAACCTGCTGGAAATTATGCGTTAAAATTGATTTTTGATGATGGGCATGACTCTGGCTTGTACGACTGGAAATACTTACGCCATCTTTGTGAACATAAAGACGAGTTATGGCAAGGTTATTTAAAACGATTAGAGCAGGCAGGCTTAGCCAGAGAATCGAATGTGATACAATTTAAAAGTCTTTAAATAAAAATTTCAACAATGTAATTAATCCCCTAAAGCGACCCACAAACCAATCGCAATAAAATAGCCACTACGATAATATTCAGTGATACTTATTGTATGGGCGTATTCTTAATCGCTGTGAGAATATCACAGGTAGATAAGTAAATAATGGCATGCCAGTTTAATGAAGGGCTAAATTTAGTCGCCAAAATTGATCCTCGTTATTGATGTTGAAAGAATATTCATACTGTTTTTTACAGAAGTTATTGTCTATATTGTCACCCAAAATAGTCGATGAGATTTTATCTATCTTGAAATGATTATTGGGGCTTATTTTTATAGTGCTTTCTTTATCAGTTAAGAAAGAAAATCTTTATTCAGCGAATGTATCATTTCTAATTAAATCACTAATCTGCTTGATACCGGCAACCGATTTTTTGTCACCTTTTAAAAGTCATAAAACCAAGAAGCATTCTTACTATTAGGAATTAATGTCCTAGAAAGACCGCTCGGTAAATAATAATTATTACTGAGTTATGTGAAAAAGTGGGGGTGATAGCATGATTATTTCTTCGGGTAAAAGACAGGTAGTGTTTAATATCGGCTAGTCTCATTTATTTTTTGATCGTAGTCGCAACTACATTCAGTATTGCAGGTATTTTTTTATTAATGCTCTATCACTATTTTGCGCATAGATGAATTGATGATAAGAGTAAAAATAATAACGCTAATTAAACGTTAACCACCCATTTCAAATCGTATAAATTTTCTGGCGGTCAAAGTTTAGTGATTACGCTATATTTACACTGATCTTGCGTGATCCTTAAGATCAGTTAACAAGAGTTAAATTAAAACGCGATTAGGCTCGTGTAATGTAATTAACCGACATATACTAAAAATGTTACTGATACTGTTAGAGCTAAATTATTACAACCTCTCAGAGGCTATTTCTCTGGCCAAATCGCTAATAAAAAATAGGCGTCGGGCGTTTAACTGTAAAATGACTGTGTATATTAAATGCTATTAAGCTAAAACATTTACTTTAATATTTAGTGGAATTTAGTCATCATTTTATTCAGTATTTCTATTTAAAATATACATCCTGTTGGTATTTTTTTTAGGGCCCACTCAGACTACTTCAGTTTAAATATTTAACGTTAGCTGAGCTTCGCAGGTGATTAAAAAATATAAGGAATGAATCTTATGAAGTTTTTAAAAGGATTCTTTGTTATCAAACTGCTTTCTGTTGTGACTGTACTTTCTGTTGTGCCTATTTCACATGCTGCTCTCCCGCTGGAATTGAACGCCCCTTTAAATGATTTAATAATTTACTCAGGCGCTGCCATCACGATGGGTGAATCCTCTACTGTGGGTGGCAATATTCAAGTAAACGCTGCGGCAACGCTCGGTGCAAGTTCCATTGTGGGGGGTTCTATTGTCGCGGGAGCCGCGGTAACGCTGGGCGCTTCTGTAACAGTCGGGGGCTCTGTTTCCGCTCGTGATGCCGGAACCATTGGTGCAGATTCAACCATTGGGGGCGATCTTACAACGGGCGACGCCGCAACGTTGGGGGCAAATACCATTGACGGTAATATTATGGTCGATGGCGATCTTACCGCAGGCGCGGCAATACTGGTGGGCGCCATGGCAGAGATTACCGGTAACCTAAGGTCGGGAGCCGCTGCATCTGCAGACTTAGGTGCGGATGCAATTGTGGGAGGCAATGCTCAGGCGGGAACGGCTTTAACGCTCGGCGCGGATGCTGTCGTAGGAGGCAGCGTTCAGGCAGGCACGGGTGCAGTCGCTCTCGGAGTGAATGCAGCAGTGGCAGGGGATGCCACTGCTGGGACCAGTATCACTCTCGCCGCCGGAGCCTCGGTGGGCGGGAGTCAATCACCTGGAAGTATTGAACAGTTCACTAATGAACCTAAGGCGGACATCGATGATCAGACAGCTCAACTTTCTCAGGTGCAAGAGGAGTTAGCGTCGATGCCATATGATGCAATACTCCCTGCGGCAATGGCATTAGATACAACACTGACTAAAGGTGTTTATTATGCAGATGCCTTAACGACGACTGCTGGCATAACGCTCGAATTCGATGGGGAAAATGTGGAGGGTCATTGGCTTATTAATGTTAATACCTTTCTTGCGTTTGGTGCCGGTACTAAAATGATATTGACAGATGTTACGCCGGGCAGCACGATTACTTGGAATGCAGGAAGTTATACAGAAGTAGGCGCAGACGTAGAGTTAATAGGTTCCTTCTTCGCAGGTTCTTATATTCTTACTGGTGCAGGAACCACACTAGACAGCATTGGTGATCGATGTGGTGGCCTGTTTGCGAACAGTGGGGCGGTCACTTTGGGCGCGACTAATCAAATTGCAACGGTGGGTTGTAGGACCCCGTTAAATAACCAAATCCATCATTATCAAATCATTCATGATGGTCAGGGCCTAACCTGCGAGTCAGAAACCGTTACCCTCAATGCTTGTACTAATGTTGATTATGGCTCTTGTACGCTAAGCACTGACGTCGTGACTCTGGATGTGAAGGCGACAGGTTCCAGTTCGAGCGTTAGTCATATTAGTTTTACGGGAACAGGCACCGCCAGTATTCCCTATACAGTAGCAGAAGCTACGACGTTATCTGTTGAAAATCCAACCATAAGCGCAACCAACGCAACGGTATGTTTTAACGGCAGTAGCAACAGCTGTAATTTAGTATTTGCTGATGCGGGTTTTAAATTTTTAAACGGCAGTGCTGGTTCATCAGAAACGATTACCAGCCAGATTGCGGGGACGAGTTTTCCTCTCAGGTTGCAAGTCGTTAAAAATAATGACGGTGTCTGCGAAGGTTTATTTTTGGATAATAAAAATGTCGATTTTTCTCAAGAAAACGTCAGTCCAGGGGGTGTTGGAGGTCTTCGATTTAGCATGAGTGGGAATGATATTGCAAAGCACTCTAACGTTACCAATATTGGTTTGGATTTTGGCACTGATAGTATTGCAGAAATACCGGTACCCATTTATCACGATGCCGGAGCTATTCGCCTTCACGCCTATTACGATCTCGAGGGTGTCGCTGTTTCTGGCAGCAGTAATTCTTTTTGGGTAAGTCCGGCAGAACTGGTGGTGACCGCAACGTTAGGACCAAACTCGTTAAATGGTGCTTCTGCAATGGCCGCGACGACTCAAAAAGCCGGTGAGAATTTTGATTTGACCGTAACGGCCCTGAACAGTCTTGGTATCACCACCCCCAATTATTCGCCTGGACAAATACAGTTGAAGTTAGGGCGCACGGGTCCTATGTTAAACGGCAGTGTCGATGGCAATCTAAGTTATGCTGCAATAGCCCCAATGGCGACGAGTACCAGTCCGGTATTTCAAAGTGTGACGTTTACTGATTTTTTTGCGGGAGTGGCTATTTATCATGCTGCGCAATATTCAGAAGTGGGTTTGCTTAATCTAGAGATTCAAGATAGTAATTATGGGGATTCCAATATTGTTATTGCAGCGCCAGCGATTAATATTGGGCGCTTTATCCCCGATCATTTTACACAAGCTGTCGCCGAAGAAGGAGATCTTTTTACGACCTGTTATACCGGCACAACGTTTGCTTATAGCGGTCAAACAGAAGAAACCAACATTACTGAGGGTACAATTTCATACTCAACGAATCCCATATTGGAGATCACCGCCTTTAATAAGCAAGGGGATATTACCCAAAACTATTTTGAGGACAGTCAAAGCAGTGTGAACGATTATATGAAACTCAGTGGTGCTGATGTTACTGTTACGACACCGACGTTAGACCAGGTCGCATTAGGAAGTGATAACCATAAATTATCGTTAACAGCCAATATGAATCCCGGAATATTGAGTCAAAATAATTTAACGGCCTTGTTTAGTGGTGACGACTTACCAAGGGGGGTATTACATTACCAATTATCAGATGACGATAATTTTTTCTATAATCGCTCTGCTAACGCACTCGTTGCCCCCTTCACGTCAGATATCGATTTTTCGATTGCTAGCATTACAGATTCCGATGCGGTTAATCTTAGTGTTGATTCAGGATCGACTGTTAATGCATCGCCAGCAGGTGTTGAAATTCGATTTGGTCGGTTACGGTTGGAAAACAGTTTTGGGCCTTCCACGTTCCATTTTCCTCAACCGATGAAAGCTGAACACTTTGATGGGGCTAACTTTATGGTGACTGCCAATAATAATTGTCTCAGTTATGATGTCAGTAAAATTTCGCTGACGAATATTAGTTTAGATCCTGCACTGACGAATGTCATAGGGGGCGTCGGAATGTTTGTTGCAGGTGAAACACAGTCGATTGAATTGAAAGCCCCCGGCGCCGAACATGAGGGGCAAATCGGCGTGTTATATGATACCCATGAGTGGTTAGAATACGATTGGGATAATGATGGCGCTCATGATAACGACCCCTCCGCTATCGCCACGTTTGGTGTGTTTCGGGGCAACGACCGAATAATTTATTGGCGAGAGATTGTTAAGTGATCTTTTGTATTTAAAGAGTTTAACGCTGATGCTAAACAATACTCGTGCTTCTTAGCTCGTCTTATTTAGCTCATATCAATCGGATCGATATCCAAATTCCAGCGGACTTTTTGTATTCCTTTGAGACCTTCTAAAAAATGAGACAAGGGTTCTAGTACTCGGTGGAGTGCATTGCGCTCATGACTCATAATCTGCATTTGCTGGCGGAAGCGACCGTTGCGACGCTCCATCGGCGCAGGGAAAGGACCCAATAAAGTAACCGGGGTGGTATCCGCTTGAGTGTCTTTTATTGAAAGCAAGCTACCTTGCCAGTATTGATTGAGCCAATGTTGTACAAATTCTCGTGCTTGGTTTTGTACGTGTTCTGCTAAATTTTTATCACTGCATTCGGTTCTTAAAAGTGCCATGTAGCTGTATGGCGGCAATTGAATGTGCTTGCGTTCTTGCAATAAGTTAGCCGCTAACCCGTGATAGCCGCCCTCTAATAAAAGGTTTAGCTGAGGATGATCGGCGTACAGGGTTTGAATCCAAACTTCACCCAGCTTATCACCCCGGCCAGCACGTCCTGCAACTTGTAAAATCAGTTGCGCTGTTTTTTCCATGCCGCGGAAATCTGCACTAAACAGTCCTGAATCAGCATCAAGGATGACCACCATAGTGACATCAGGAAAATGGTGACCTTTCGCCAGCATTTGCGTGCCGACTAAAATGCAGGGTTCACCCTTATGAATTTCATCAAATAAGTTATCAAAGGCATCTTTAGTGCGCACGGTATCACGATCGACACGTTTTATATCCGCGCCCGCAAATAATTTATGCAGATTTTCTTCAATGCGTTCAGTACCTTGGCCCAACGCTTCAATCTGCATGCTATTACAGTTAGGGCATAAGCGGGGAGTACCGACTTGATTATCACAGTGGTGGCAATGCATGTGCGGTGGGTATTGATGCATTGTCATGCGGGCATCACAGCGAATACACTCGGCCATCCAGCCACAATCTCGACAGGCTAGGGTGGGCGCAAAACCACGGCGGTTGATGAAAATCATTACTTGCTGGCCAGCGTTTAAGTGCTGTTTTATTTTATCCACAACTGGTAGCGCGAGGCCAAACTCTAAGGGCTGATGCAAAATGCTGTGTAGTTTCATTTTTGGCGGTTTAGCGTTACCCGCGCGGATAGTCAGCGTGTGATGACTATAACGATGGCTGTAGGCATTGTGCAGCGTTTCTAATGCTGGTGTTGCTGAACCAAGCACGATCGGCAAAGATTCTTTGTGTGCACGCTTGATCGCAAAATCACGAGCGTTATAACGCAATCCGTCTTGCTGTTTAAAAGACCCGTCATGTTCTTCATCAATAATAATCAACCCCAGACTCGGCAGCGGAGTAAAGATGGCCGAGCGGGTGCCGATAAGAATTTTTGCTTGGTTTTGATTGCACTGATGCCACGCAATAAGACGTTCTTTATCGTTGAGATTAGAGTGCATCATGACGACCGGCACATCAAAACGAGCTTGAAAGCGACGCAAGGTTTGTGGTGTGAGGCCAATTTCAGGGACCAGCACTAAAGCTTGCTTACCTTGGGCAATGGTTTTAGCAATCAATTGTAAGTAGACCTCGGTCTTACCACTGCCGG
Organism: Oleispira sp.; assembly: GCA_051275515.1. Lineage (GTDB taxonomy): Bacteria > Pseudomonadota > Gammaproteobacteria > Pseudomonadales > Oceanobacteraceae > Oleispira. The sequence goes on from JBNMOT010000073.1 coordinate 11,506, forward strand.
TAATACCATCGAGCAAAGCCACGTGGAACTTGCCCAATTGTTCAGAAATTTTATCGACCGCAGAGGTTTGCTCACCGTTTAAAGTAAGTGCTGACTGACTGGCGGGGCCGCAGTGGGGAGCGGGTAACTGCAGGTAAGGCTCGACTAACCCTAAATTTGACAGGCGATCTAGCTGAGCTTTGGCGAAACCTTGTTGGGTGAGATCTTTATGACGCCAGTGGGGTTGCTGCTGAAAGAGCTGCCATAACGCGAGTTGCTTCTTGCCCGTTATAGAACGGGTATTATCGGCGCCATCGGCAACGCGCACACGCCAATGCGGTTCGGAAATGTCACTGATCTGACCCCCTTTACGTAATAATACTGGGATCGCGAGGTCGAGAACTTCCCCTAATGGGTGATGATAGTAACTGCTGAGCCACGCGCACAGTTCAAGTATGTTAGGACTGACTAACGTACCAGAGTCCAAGCTTTCTGTGATCTTCTTAAGTTTATCCACGGGCACATCAGTTTCGGTCACAATAGACAGAACAAATCCGATTAACTGCTGGCGACCAAAAGGCACCCTAACCCGACTGCCGATCTTATAGCGTGAGGCGGCCGTATTCGCTAACGGCAAATAATCAAATTGTCGGCGCAAAGGCACCGGCAGCGCAATGCGAAGGTAGTATGTGTCAGTCATGGCGGCTAGTTTACAGGGTTTGTGGATAAAATCCGATGGAAAGTGCTTTGTTAGCATACTTCCCTCTGGTATCATTCGCGATCCAAAACGTTGACGTTAACGATTCTTTAACCGGAATTCGTTGGGTTGGCACTTTCGTGCGGTACTCCAGTGTAAGAATCACACTGCTGGAGAGAGCGGCACTCTTGTTATAAATTAGGTGACTTATGAAAGCTGGTATCCACCCAGAATACGCTGAACTTGCAGCAACTTGTACTTGTGGCAATACGTTCACAACAAAATCAACTCGTTCAGGTACTATTCACCTAGACGTCTGTTCTTCTTGCCACCCTTTCTATACGGGTAAGCAGAAGACTGTTGATACTGGCGGTCGTATCGACAAATTCCAGAAGCGTTTCGGTGGCTTTAAGAAGTAAAATTCTTGCACTGAATGCAAAGAACGCGCTCGGGTCATCCTCAGCGCGTTTTTTTTGCTCTGTAAATTTGTTGTCTTGCTTTTCAGCCTATTAATGATCTAGTGGAAAAATTATGAATATTAAAGAAATTGCTATTACTAGCAACCTACGCAAAAAAATTCAAAAAGCGGTCAAAAATACCAGCATCATCTTTGAAGATGAAAACGGTGATATCGTTGTTAACGTAACAGCGTATACCGAAAATACTGCACATACAGGACGCTTCCCTTTGGAAGAAATCTTAGGCGAAGATGCTTTGGATTATGATGTAGAGTTCTGGATTTTTAACTAAGAAGTGGATTTGTAATTAAGATCCCTCTGTCTGTCTAAGGGCAGGAGTTAAGCGACGCTAGCGTTAAAAACTAGCGTGCTAAAGCTAGAGATGAACACTAGCCTGCTTTACCCGAGACAAAAGGATTTGTGCGTTTCTCAATACCGAATGTTGAAGTAGATCCATGGCCAGGAAAGAACGTAATATCATCCCCTAGCGGAAACAGTTTATTACGAATCGAAGCCACTAATTCTGCATGATTGCCTTGTGGAAAATCCGTACGCCCTATCGAACCCTGAAAAAGAACATCGCCTACTAAGGCTAATTGATCATCTTTACTGTAAAAGATGACATGTCCTGGGGTATGCCCTGGGGTATGAATCACATCCAAAGTCACATTGCCGATCGTTACCGTTTCGCCTTCTTCTAACCAGCGATCGGGTAAAAAACTCTGTGCTGGTGGAAAGCCAAACATCTGTGACTGTTGTGGCAGCATGTCGAGCCAAAACTTATCCCCAAGATGTGGCCCTTCGATTTTCAAATTCTTTAACTTGGCTAACTCAATGGTGCCACCGACGTGGTCTAAGTGCGCATGCGTTAATAAAATCTTAGTGATGGTGGCACCCATGGCATCTGCTTGAGCTAGAATTTTCTCTACTTCACCGCCCGGATCAACCACCGCTGCTTGTTTTGTTTCTTCGCACATGATGATGCTACAGTTTTGCTGAAAAGGTGTCACAGGGACAATGGCGACTTGTAATGGCATGGTTATGTTCTCTTCTGCGTACTCAAAAATTGGCAAGTCGCCTAGGATAATGCCTAAGGCCTAAAATGCAATGAGCGTCGGCGCTTTATTCTTGTACTGTGGCATGGTCATGCCGACGTTAGCATTCACATACGTTGGGTCAGCCACTGTGTAGCGTTTACCATTCAACTGCCAGCTATCACCTTGTACGGGTTTACTAAACTCAATGGCAGTGGCAATGTGACCCGGAAAATCAACAATAACCACATCCAGTGTTAACAGTGACTTTGTTAACCAAGCAAACAGCGCGGCTCTGTCTTCACAATCCGAGTAAGGGTAATACAAGGTTTCTAGGGGAAATAAATAGTTCTCTTGCTGGAACTGATCATCATCTGTTTTATATTTAAAGGCTGTTTGCACGAAGCGCAATAAGCGATTAACGGCTTCGATTTCAGTTTGACCTTCAATAATAGGCTTTAATTGAGACAATAAACTGTAGGCGGTTTCTTGTGGCATACCGGCCAAAAAATAATTTTTCAAATCCAATTGTGGAAACGTTTTAAAATAATTAACCATTCCTTTTGGGTAGCTGACATTAATGTCGAATTTTTCTCCGTTATAACTAAAAGATAAATCTCGTTTTTCTTGATGTTGATTGGCGACGAATTTATTCGGTTCCGAAAAATCTAAATTGCGCTGACCATCAAGATGCTTACCGCTGTAAGTGAATACTTTACCTGGCTTCATCGCTTTCTCGTTTAACGATACGGAGTAATAGCGTTGATTGTCTATCGTAAAATAGGTGGTGCTAAATAGTGGCTGTTTAGAAGGCATTAATAAAAATAGTTGTTGATTATAAGCAATGCGTGCATTAAACCCTGCTTTCACTAATAAAAACCAAGAGGTGAGTTGACGACTGCTTTGATTACGCTGATTAGACCCCTGTAACTCTCGAGCGAACTGATCAAATAATAAAGCGATTCCCCAATCATTTAATTGAAGTTTTTTTGAGGCTTCTGATAACTGCTCAATTATTGCTTTATGAGGCTGAGTCGCCAGCAGCGTCCAATAACTGGCAATCGATTTATTACTAATGCTGTCACGAAAAATTTGTTTAAAACTTTTGTGATATTCGATGATTATATTTTCACCAAAAAAATCAAACTGTGCATTGCGTAAATTGAAGTCTTTTTTAACAATAGGTTTTTTTTCGGCAACCGGCTTTTTGTCGACAGTTGGTGGCTTAATAATATCGATGGGCTTAATAATAATAGGTTTTATTATTTTCTTTTCAGACTTTGTCGTATCCTGTCTATCCAAATCTGTATCGTTAATAATCACGATAGGTTTTGCGATAGGGATGGCTAACGGTTTTGGCGCGGGATCACGTGTTACCGTTTTCTCAACCTCGACCTCTTGCCATTTTTTATTTAAAAAGCCGATAAAGGCTTTATCATTTTCATCTAAGTAGTGTTGGAATTCAGTTTGGGTTTGCTGTAGCCATTGCTCATACTCAGAATCTGCCGCTAGACTATCGATACTCATAAGCGAGGCGCTACAGGCGAGGGTAGATAATATAACATTGCGCAGTATTCGTCTGTTCATGGCGGAAGCCTTTGAGTGAGTATTTAGGGAAAAATTAAAAGCAAAAAAAACCGACACTAGGTCGGTTTTTTTAAAATAAACAACATTAGTTGTTCATGTTCGCAATGTCAGCGGCTAATTCATCTTGAGCTTTGCCCGCTTGAAATTTCTGCCATAAAGCACGCTCATTCTTCATAGACGTTTTAAGTGCATTTTCAGCTAGTTTATTAACCGTATCAGGGCTTAAACCTACCAATACGACAATACCACCTGTGGGTGTTGGCATTTGACGGAAGATACGAGAACCGATTAACGTCTCTTTAGTAATCTGCTTAGTCACCGAAGTATTTACCTGATCAACTGTTTCGCTATCGCCAGCGCCCGTTGTTTCAGAATACTGCTTGATCATGTTTTGAACTTCAACCTTCATCGTCTGAGCAAGTTCAACACGCGCAGCGGTTGCCGCCATTTGCTTCATGAAGTTAGCGCCCGCACCAGACTTGTCGGCATAACCTACCGCAGAAAGATCGATGCCATCAACCGGTGCGCCACAAACCCATTCAGGTGCCGGTTGGTTAGAACCATCAGCAAATACGCAGCTCGCAACAGGTTGCGGGGCTGGTTGGTTAGCGCTACAAGCGACTAAAAATGTGGCTGCACTGGCAACCAATAATGAACGAATTTTCATCTTATTCTCCTTGATATGTGATAAATAAAGATAGTTTTAATCTAGTTAAATTGAGCATAGCTTAAGGCTGAATAAATTACTACACTCTCTAGTGAGGTATGTGACACAGTTTAAAGAAGCGTTCAATTCGGGTCATTATGGGTTTTTATTTCATCAAAGTTTTACCCAACTAAGCTTTCTATTAGCAATAAAAAAGCCGCAGTAGAGTTGAGTCTCATGCGGCTTTTTTTGTAGCTTTCTGGCTTTGAATAAAAGCCCTTAATAAAAAGCTTAGAACAAACGACGTACTTTGATCGTGCCGTCAATGGTCTGGATTTTATCAAGTGCTAATTCGCTAGCGCCTGCATTCACATCAATAACGACATAGCCAATGCTGCCAAAGGTTTGTAAGTATTGGCCACTAATGTTGATGTCGTTTTCGGCAAGAATGGCGTTGATCGCATTCATGATGCCAGGCTTGTTCTGGTGAACGTGCAAGATGCGGTGCTGGTCAGGGTGAGCCGGCAATGCAACTTCTGGGAAGTTAACCGCAGAAATAGTGGTACCGTTATCGCTGTACTTTCCTAACTTCTCAGCAACTTCTAAACCGATGTTAGCTTGCGCTTCCATGGTA
>JBNMOT010000074.1:0-16471 GCA_051275515.1 Oleispira sp.
AATCGTTTTACATGATTTCCGCTCAGCAAAGATCGGTTTATTAAGCCTAGAGACACCCGAGATGATGGTTGCTGAAGAGATCATCGCAGAAGAACTTCGATTGGCTAAAGAACTCGCCAAGGCTGAAAGAAAACGTTTAGCCCTAAAAGGCAAACGCTTCCAGACGCCTAAAAAAGAAAGACCGACCAACACTCCACAGCGATAATTTTTAGAAGATATTTATTTACCCATATGACTCAGTGTCATGTGGGTAAATAATAACCACATTAGAATAAGAGTTTACCTTGATACTGAGCAAGCGGTTAACGCAAATAGAAGCACTAATAACGTCACAATACACGCATATTTGGGATACGTGCTGTGACCATGGATATTTAGGCGAAAGCTTAATATCTCATCAAAAAGCGCCCAATATACACCTTGTCGATATAGTGCCTAAAATAATCGAACCACTTAATAAAAGACTATCGAGATTATTCTCTAATCCTTATTCCGCCCCTTCTTCAAAAGCCAATCCGCAAACACATTGGCAAACTCACTGTCTTAATATTTCAAAGCTCCCTCTGGAACAGCATTCGGGAAAACATCTAATCATTATCGCAGGCATTGGTGGGGATTTAATGGTTGAGTGTATGAGACGTATTATAAGTGAGCACCCAACTCAAGAGATCGACTTTATACTCTGCCCTGTCCGTCATTTACATACTTTAAGAGAGCAGCTCATAGCGTTAAAAATGACACTCAAAGAAGAAGTATTGATCAAAGAAAAGAAAATATTTTACGAGATACTGTTACTTTCAAACACCGCACTTCCTCCTGGCCAAGACACACCCTTAAAACCTGTCAGCCCAGTCGGTGATGATATTTGGCAGTGTAAAACCGACAAAGAAAAAAGTGAAGCGCAAGAGTACCTAGCAATTAAAATCAAACATTATCTAAATATGAAACGGGGATTCGATACCCCTGAAGTGAATAAGATAATTCAATACTATCAAAACATAACTATTAATCTTGCATAAATACGATACTGGGTGCTGTGTTTAGAAAACACTTTTCATCCAATTCATCTGCACACATCGCATTAAGAGTCACTTCTTCATACATCCAATAGATCTGATTCGCTTCTAACACACTGTATCGCCAGGTATATCGAGCTTGAACCCAATGCTCATTCAACGGGCCTAGAACAAGAGACTTATCGTGATTCACCCGATGCGCAGCCTTAGCCAGACGCTCACCTTTAACCAAGCTATGCCCGGTATGTAAAAACTCCAACACAGGACCTGTAGAGCCATTAACAACCTGAAATCGATCAAACATTACACGATCAGTTGATACAAGTGATGTTCTAATTCGCCCCTTGCTAAACACATTAGTCGCAATATCATCACCATGCTGTTCAAGGATACACGGTGTATTAAACACATTAAAAGAAGGTTTGGCGCTGATAGAAAAAACACTTGGCATGTTTGCGCGGGTACTTTCATGCGACGGCTTATTTTGGCCTTTGTCCCATTGCTTAATAGTAATTTGAAATATAAATAAGCTCATGGGTTAAGCCTCCGTAGAATGCGAGTATTAAGACAGATCGATATAAAAAAACAGCCAACGTTAGCAGAGTCTACATTAAAAAGAGGTAGCCAAATGCCCCCTCTTTTTTTACATCAAAAGCGCATGCTAGCCACAGACGATTAGTCTTGCAGCGCCATAGCCGCCATCTTCATCGTGCTTTCAAAAGAAGAAGAACCTGCAATGAATAAACCATTATGGCAGAACATCGCATCATCAAGACTCGTCACTTCTTGCAGCGCTTTATCCGATAAGCCAGCCCATGCTTTAGGCAGTGACTTTCGGTCTGCAAAAGATCCCGGTTCAACAGGCACGGTTTGGATTCTCCAATCACCAGAATTAGAGGGATAAACCATATATAACGCGTCTTCAGACAAGGCATGAACGGTTCTTTTCCACGGAGTATATTGCTCTAATACAATCACTCTAGGATCTTTTGCATCTGCAATCGCTTTAGCCACAATCACTTTTGCACTGATACCACCGCGGGCCGAGGCAATGAATCGTGTTAATACACGCGCTGCAAATTCAACCGCTTCGTCAAAACAGGTATCAAAATGACTCTCTTCTTGCCAAGTCGGATTAAACATTGAAATAGTTTGGCTAAGGCTAATACCGTCAGAAACGCCCTTAACATAACCACAGTCAATCGCGTCGATAGTCGATACAAGGCCAGCATCAACCGAATTTGCGATATCTTGGTTGCCCCCACAAATCTCTAGGCCATATTTCTGCCATACCAGACCAAAAGAAGAATAAGGAATACCATTTTCACGCTCGCCGGCTCCCCCACGTTGATGATGATCAAAACGGTCTGTTGCAGGATCGTATTCACCGCCCACATCAATCACAACATCCGCCTTACTGATAAGCTCTAAATCACGGGTGCGGATGAGTGTAAAAGAAGGAATGATGGTCTTAAGTGCAGCGACACTAAAAACATCATCGGCATGAAAATTACCGTTGTGCGTTGCTATCGTTTTTTCAGTCATTTTGGGAGTCATATAATAGAAATAATAGTGACGATTCTATAGGAAGACCGCGCACAAAAATAGCCAGTCTCTTAAAAGGCACCATCAGACAAGCTCACGGTGTCAGGTTGAAATCATATTAATAATTGTTTTATGGATTTGCGATGGGTATTAAAATTTCATTACGTCTTAAAAACCAGGGCATAAAGGGAGGATTATAGCGTGCCCATATGGGTTCGCCCATAACTTGCAGGCCTTGCTGCTCTATCCATGTTTCCAGCTCAGCTTTATGACTGAGATAACGGTCTTCACTCCAAAAACCCGAATACGTAACTGCTGCAATAGGGCGAGCAGGCACTTGACGCAACGTCACCGCTAAATCGGTAGGCTCAGGAATTGTATCCATGGTATACGAGGAAGGCATCATAAAGCTCACCAGCCATTGATTGTTCTCTCGCTGCTGCCCAACAGGGGATGTCATCGCAATGTCTTCACTTGCCGCTTCTTGCGAAACCGGTGACGTCATTTGAACGTCTTCGCGCGCGTTATTGTCGCCCGATATGTATTTAAACAGTCGGCCAAAAGCCTGACTGCCGGCCTCTTCAAAGTCACCATCGACCCTTGTTTCTGCAAGAATATGAGACTTGTAACTGCGCACTTCAAAGCGGTCGTCACTCAGTACCACCGTGTATTCTGCTTCTTCTGTCGCCATAACGTTTCCTGCCCCTAGCACCCCAGAAAGAATGATTAATGCAGTTAGTTTTACATTAACAAACGTATTTCTCGTTTTCATGATATTCATATAGTCAGACCTCAAACGGGTAAATCATCAGCACATAAGTGACGGTTAGTATTTAATAAGATCATAGTAAAAGACCAATACAAATACGAACTACAATAATGTGTCATTCGTTCTCATTTTTCCATAGAGAAACAGAACTAAAGCTTATTTGTTAACGCTTATCTATATACAATATAATCCTTTTTTATTCGATTTTTACTTGCTCAAACAAATAACTTTTTAAGACTGTTTTGGTGCTCCATGATCCGTTCTCTTATTCCACTTGCTGCATTATTAATCTCAGACGCCCTTGTATTACTGGGTCATGGTTTATTACTAACACTGCTGCCCGTTACTGCCAGCCAATTAGGTTTTTCGGATTTTCAAGTCGGTTTAACCGCCTCCAGTTATTTTGTTGGTTTTGTGGCTGGCTGCCTAGCAACCCCTCTTGTCTTAAAACGCGTTGGCCATATTCGTACGTTTGCAGTACTGGCTTCGGCCTACACCGCATTGATTCTATTTTTTGGTTGGAGCCAGAGCTTTATAGGATGGATGCTGCTGCGCTTTATGATTGGTGCGATGATCGCTGGCCTTTATATGATTATTGAAAGCTGGTTAAACGAACGCGCTGACACGCAAAATCGCGGCGCCATTTTATCGTTTTACGCGATGTTGAATCTAGCCATGATTACTCTGGCTCAGCAGCTATTAAACTTAGGAAACGTCGATACTTCGTTGTTATTTGCTTTAGCGGGTATTTTCTTGTCACTTTCCATCGTGCCGGTATCCATTACCCTTGCACTCGCCCCAGCCCCGATTAAAAAAGTAAGCGTCGACTTTGCTAAGGTATGGAGACATTCGCATATTGGCATCATAGGCTCAATTTTTACCGGCCTAATCACCGGTTCGTTCTGGGCATTAGCCCCCATTTATGCCAATGACAGTGGTTTCACAACCTTTCAACTGGCCAACTTTATGTCGGCCGCTGTTCTGGGGGGTGCATTGTTTCAAATTCCACTTGGCCGATTTTCAGACAAATTTGACCGCCGTATCATTTTAATATTTATTGCCATAGGTGGCGCTATTATTTCATTTCTTACCTTTATGGCATCGTTTCAAGATTTTTATGCCGGTTCGGTATCAACTGGACTGGCGTTTATATGGGGAGCATTTAGCATGACGATGTACGCTATCTGTTTAGCGCATGCCAACGATAACGCAGACAGTTCAGACTTTGTTGATATTGGCAGCGCCATGCTGCTGACCTATGGGTTGAGTTCAGCGATTGGGGCCTCACTATCATCGGCCTTTATGAGCATATTAGGCCATCACTTTTTCTTTGTATTTATGGGCGCCTGCTTCACCCTGTTTTGCGTTATTTTGATCGCACGCCGCAAGACTCATGTTTTACCCACAATGACAGACGATAACGAAGAGTTCCAAGCCGTTGCAGGCATGACAACCCCAGAAGCTTATAACCTTGACCCTCGCGCGGAAGACATCATTGAAGAAGTACCAGAAAGTGAACTAAAACGCGAATGGGCCGATGTGGATGCCCCCTAAAATAAAGACGGCTGCAGCCAAAGAGAAGTATAAGATTGCCTAGGATCGTATCGCTCTGACTGAATTTGAATATTGAACTTTCGATCTCTGGGATCGTTACCTACACCCGCTACATATGACCAATTGCCGTAATTACTGTGAACATCATAATCGAGTAGTAACGACTCAAAATACACAGCACCAATACGCCAATCTAGAGTTAATTCTTTGGCAAAAAAAGAAGCCACATTCTGCCTTCCTCTATTACTCATCCAGCCAGTATGCAAGAGTTCAAGCATATTGGCATTCACAAAAGGTTCTTTGGTTTCTCCTACAACCCACTGATCGATGATCTTCTTATCCGTTGACCAATCGTAGTCTTTCTGCAAAATCCCTCCTATTTTGAAAAGATTATTGCCGTGTTTCATCGAGACGTATTTAAAAAAATCTCTCCAAATAAGCTCAAACACCAACCAATAAGTACTTTCATTTTTTTCTATTTCTTGTTCATACTTCACTAACTCAAAATAGAGTGTACGCGGTGACAGACTGCCGTTGGCAAGCCAAGCAGATAACTTGGAACTGTAATCGACACCTAACAGGCCATTTCGAGTTTTCTTATAATAAGAGACTTTTTTAGTCTCCCAAAAATAACTCTGTATCCGCGCTAAGCCCTCACCCTCTCCCCCTTTAAATGGAAAGGCCGTTCGATAATCTAATTCAAAATCTTGGAATCCTAGCTCTATTAAGCTGGGTACTCTCGTCGTATTCGCCACAATATTGTCAGGCAATAGCGACGCTATTGCTGCTAGTGGCCTTATCGCGACAGATTTTTCACACAGCTTTCTAAAGTGTGTAAACACTCTGGGGATATCGTAGATTTCTAAAGGGATGTCATCGGGGTGAAAGAGGAACTGGTCAAACGTTTCAACCCATTTGATGGCAGGGTTGTTGATTTTTCCTTTTACATTAAGAACGACATCCGTCTCTTCAGGTGTCCATTCCTTCTGTAAATACAGGCTATTAACCGTATATTGATTTACCAAATCAGCCATCACTTCCTCGGGCTGGCGAGAGTATACCAATAGCGATATATTAAGCGTTGCTAGATTTTCTTTTAATTCAGTTACCGACTCAAGTAAAAATTTTGCTCTAAATTTTTCAGTTTTTCGAAAACCAAAATCGCCCAACTCAAAGCGGCGTGGTTCAAAGAAAAACACAGCAATGACCCGATCATTCTCTGAGATCGCTTTAGACAATGAATGATTATCAGCCGCTCGCAGATCATTTCTAAACCACACCAGACCCGTTGTTAACATATAGGTACCGACTTACTGAACGTGAAAAGATTGCACACTAAATTACTGCACAGCTGATAATTGAACACTTAATGATTGAACGATGAGCTGTTCTAATGAACCATTAAGGGGTGCCGTGCTTGAGGAAAAGTGCTTGATTGAAGTGTGGTCTTTACTGATTAAGTATTTGTTAAAATTCCAGCTGGGCTCTACACCGGCTCGCTCGGTTAGTATTTTATAAAAGTCATTTTTTGAAGAACCTTTTACGGAACTTGGCGCTAACATAGTAAAAGTCACACCAAAATTCTTAAAGCAAACACTCGCGGTATCCGCTTCGGATGTATACTCCTGTCTAAAATCGTTAGACGGAAAACCCACAATTTCTAACCCTTGGTCTTTGTATTTCTGATACAGAGTTTCCAACTGTTTAAATTGAGGGGTAAAGCCACACTGGCTGGCGGTATTGACAACCAACAAGACCTTATCATCAAATTTTTCACAAAAGTTGACTGTCTTTTTCGAATGGAGTTTTTTACTTTCAAAATCTAATAAAGAATCACAGCTGGCATAGGCAGAGACAGGAAAGATGAACAAACTGATAACAGCCAGGAATAGCTTAGAGTTAAAGCGCATTGTTAGCTCTCTTAAATTGCAAGGTTAAAATTCAACAATATGTTAAATAATTACGCTTATCCTTCAATTTTGGATCACTGCAGATGCGTTGTGTGACTCCCATTCAACAAAGGCATCAATGTCTGAACTGAATGTCTTAACGGTCCAGCCAAGAAGTGCAGCGTCATCAATAAATCCAGAGAAAAGAAAAAAGTCAGGAATCAAGTCAACAGGCATAACAAAATAAATCACCGATGCAACAATCATAACCAGAGAAGTCCATGGAATCTCTCGGTAAGTACCTTTGGCATATGCCTTAATCAGGCGGAAGCAAGCCATCAGTTTTATCCACACAGCCTCAAGTGGACCCTTTTTATGATTGGCCTTTTTTGATGCCACCTCAATTAAATCATTGAGTTTTTGCGGATTGTTTACGTAATTTTCAGCGTTACTCTTCGCCTTGCTATAAGCCTTACTCTTTTTAGCCTTATCTACTGTGAACTCATGACTGCTCTTAACCATAAATGCCTCCTTTGATTAATTATGGTTGGTAAATACCCCTTTTTCAATAGCCGTTACCAATGAAACTAGAATCCCAATAAAAAAGCCTATGAATAATAGGTTGAATGATGATTTTTAAAATGTCTTATGAAGGTTATAACGATGGTGTAGAAAAATACGATATTTAGACATGTTTCCCTACTCATCAAAAATTCTGTTTAACTTGCTCAGTTTTATTGAGCTTTATAATATATAAAGTGATATTCGAGCATTTCAAACAGCTCTAGAATAGACTGCTCAGTACCCCTGATAACACTTACTAGGCCCAACTCTCTACCTTACTATTACTCCATAGCTTATCTATATTGTGCACCATGCAATACATTAGCCACTGCGCGGTCGCTTTCACTTCACCTCGTAAGCCTATTCGATACAAACCTTTGTTACTTGTAATATTTCCGAAGATAGGGTCAATCGTCCACATTCTTCGGCTGTACATACGACGACCTTCTGGACTATAAATTTTCTGATTCATTAGATTCAAGCAAGTTATTTTTTCCTGCCCTTCATTTAAAAATGATACTGGCCTTCCTTTTTCTTTGACTGGCTTTCTCATGTACTCTGATTGCACACTGCAATTCCGACAATCTTCTAGCTCTCCACGAAAGCGAGAATAAACTCCTTTTACGCCTTCATAATCATCACCAAAAACTTCAACTCTTTTCCCGCAGGACATATACAAGTACTGCTATCAAAGCTAACTTTAAATTCTGAGCTATTCATGGCCATATTAGTTTTTGCTTTATCTTTCCGCGTCTTTTTCCTTAACTCTAGTGCTTCTTATAAAAGTCAGAATCTGAGAACACAGGGTTACGTTTTCTAAACTGATTATCAAGCACAACAGGATTAATATTTTCATCGTACAAGTACTGGATTGTAGCTTCACTTGAAAAATCAGTATCTGCCGTTAAAACTATGACGGCTTGAAAATATCATCACCAAAATTTCTTAATACCTTCAACCATGGGTTTTAATGTAGCCTGTTCTTGCCCCATACCAAAAGCTTGTGCGTGAACAATAATTTGATATTTTTTCATCCGCAGCGGTTACGCTAGCCATGCCCTAAATCGTTCCCTTACTCGTTGTCATTTTGACAGATTGATTATCCGTAGTCTTATATTATAAGAAGACTTTGCACTTCCTTCTTACGCTTCCCTGGCCCATATGAGGTTTGTTCGTTGATAAGAAATTATCTATTTTCTTAGCGTTTTTTATCAAGGTATTAATAGTCTGCTGTTGATCAGCTGCAATATTATTGCCACCTCCTTTATCTGAATCATTCGACAAATTTTTATCGACAACCTTTTTGGCTGCCTCTTTCAGTTTATCTAATTTATTGCGGAGTTCTTTGTGTACCGCTCCATTACTTGAAGCATTCGTCGGTAACTTACAACCGTCGATGGCAAAATGCTCTTTACCGATTAATCCACTCTGGTTACAAATAAGAATTACCTTATGAAATAAACAACTCATCGCTTCACAATTTTAGCTAAAAAAATTAGCAATCGTAGTGAAATGTAGTTGGCCGCCAGCCGCTTAAGCAATGAACTTCAAATCTGTTTTATATAAGCGTTCAATAACACGACTCGAAGTATGCCCGCGATAGTAAGCATAAGAAATAACACGTAATAACAACGCAAGCGGATAGGCTTTACGGCCTACATTTTTATTTTTGTATCGAGCATAGAAGCCAGAAACAATTTCGTCATTTTCAAGCAAGTAATAAAGACAGTATTCGAACGTATTACTACATAGAACTTCTAGATAATTAATATCAAAAAAACGCTTTGATTGAGATTGTCATCGAGGAAATTGGACATAAAGTTATCAGATAAACGGCACAGTGCTATTTTACTTAATTTATTAAGCTAGATTGAGTGATTAATCTATTTTCTACAGCCTGAACGCTCAAAGTAACGGCGGTGAAACCGTCCGATTGACTTACCTTGTTATAGGGCCACAAACAATACGATGATGATTGCGGGACGTCAGCTTTGTGCTTTGGATTCAATCGGTAATTGCAACGCTATTCTTCAATTAAGAAAGAGACGTAACATGAAACGAAAACAACCAGTCATCTATCATTGTTGAGACGAATTCTATTAAAGTGGGTTTTCAGATTTGACCCAAAAAAGGGTACGAATCACAGTCATCATACAAGATATATCAGGGCCATCTATTGAAATACCACATTTATGACGCCAATCGGTTGATAATGAGTTACTTTCATGAAAGTTATAACAACTCAATACCTGCGCTTGTGTACCTGCGACAACGTTAATATCCAAAAACGCAACTGTACATTCTGAATCAACTGTACATGAGGCAACACATTCAGTTTTTGCAATTCCGGTGTCAAGTTGGGAGTATTTTAAGACTGTTGCAACATACCCCTGATTAATAACAAATTCATACCAGCCAGATATAGGATCAAGCTCTACCTTCAGAATATTCTCAATATTAAAGCTATGGGCTCTAAAAATTGCTGGACTAATAATTTGGACAGTTCCTAATTGGGTTGATATGGCTATTGGATGGCATCCGAGATCAGCAAGTGCAACTGGGTCAGCTGTATCAAGACCCAAGGCATGTAATGCCTTGCACATTTTATTTTGATCATAAAGTGCACCTGTGTTTTGTTGCACCTTATTAGCTTCGGGCTGGCAATCATGAGCATTCCATACCTGATTGTTATCGAGATCTTCTGAAGGGTCTTCAATACCATCAGCATTAAGATCCCAACAGTTGAGTCCAGCGGTGCCAGTTTCACCTTGAATACCAGTTTCACCTTGAATACCAGTTTCACCTTGTATACCAGCTTCACTTTGAATGACAGTTTCACCTTGAGCACCAGTTTTACTATTATCCTCTAAAGGACAGGCAGTTAGAAAAATGCTGCTTAATAAGATCAACGCGTACCGAAAGAAATGCTTCATCTAAATATCCTTTTTTAAAGGGGTATGTGAGGGGGTATACCATTAACGTTCTTAATATTATTCATATTACATGTCATTTTTTGCTGGCAAAACTATGGTAGCCAGCAGGGTGACGCTAGCCCCCTACAACGTCTGCAACACGCGCAAGCTTGCGAGTCGCAGTGATTGCATTTGTTATGTAATCACTACAAGTTGATTTCAAGAACAGTAGAGCCAATCAGTTCTTCATCTACTTATTTTTCAATGGATACAGTTTTTCTTTGGACTGAACTCCGAAATAAATTGAAAAATGACTTTGAATTACAGGAAGATACATTTCAACTCCATTAACTAAAAGCACATTGAAGCCCTGAAGAAATTTAACATCATACTTTAAGCTTAAGTCCCCGCCAGCTAGCTTTATGATATGAATTTTTTATTAACAATTATATTTTTTTCCTTAGGAAACTCCTGATAAAAATTATTTTCTACGCATAAATTTATTTTTTTTGAAAAAGGAGGAGGCAATTCAACATTCACAAAAATTGATCGATTTAAGTCTTCAAGATTATTTATATGAAAAGTTATATTTTTTATAGAAGGTGAACCAATAATGCTGTTAATATTTTTATCAATCACGTAATTAGAAGATCCATAATTACTTAAAACAGCACAACTACTCAATATAAAAGCAGATAATATTATTCCAAATTTACTCATCATATCTATTTTACTCCTTGGTTAAATAAGTCGAATATGTACACATAACGCTTAGCTAAAAAGCGTGAGTCTAGCACGTCCTGTGGAGGCCGTTTTTTGACCGGAACGCATTTAAGCGTATTATTATGTATCGTGCACTCCATTGATAGCACCACACGTATAAAGCTCTTTCAGAATCCTTTAATTACGTAACCGAGTAAAATGAGCAGAGTAAGAATATATCAAAAGAAATATTAAATAGCCAAAATTAAAAATAGCTAAATTTAGTCTATGAATAAATTGAACTTAATATCCTGAGTAATACTTTCCTAATTGTGGTTCACCATACACATCCCAAATATCGCAAAAATATAGGTTTATTTCTCGAGCATAATAAATAGATAAACTGAGATAATTATAAGTAGAAAGTAATAGAATTAGCACTACAAAGGCCAAGACACCGAAAAAATTTTATTTTTCCAGATGTTCTTTTTAATATATTAATAACCTTGCCCAATATCATATTTCGCTCAAAGATTCATAACAGCTTAATCATGTTCATGCGCGTTTGCACAGAAGCTATATTTATCGATTCCAGTACAGCTAATTGATTTTACTCGGTAATTACTGAAATCCATTTCCAAGCTCCAGAAATACGACATAAGAGTATGCAATAATAACGAGAGTCTCGTTATGATCACTGTCATATTTTCAATAAATTAATTTTGCTACACTTTTTAAAATTTTTCCAGTGCATACTGCGAATTATTAAATTTATTTTCGTGCAAACTCGCACAATTTTATACAAATTCCTAAAACCAGCTGTATGAATAACCGCTAGTTAAATTTAGAATATAAATAGCACTATTACCAGAGCTATAACTACCTATCTTAAACGCAAGACATAAAAAAAGGACTCAGTCATTATTTATAATGCCTGTGTCCCTTTTTATTAATACTGAATTGGTACTTATTTCTTATTTAACTTAGCTCTTATTTAACTGATTATTTCCTTTGCTTTTACATTTTCAGGTTACTTACGTAATCTTCAGCGTTACTCTTAGCCTTGCTATAAGCCTTACTCTTTTTAGCCTTATCTACTGTGAATTCATGACTGCTCTTAACCATAAATGCCTCCTTTGGTTAATTAAGCTTGCTACATACCCCATTTTCCATAAGCGGAGCCAATGAAACGGAAGGGTCCAAGATTCTATTCCAAACACTACCAAGCAAACTAAAATCGGGGCGATTACTTACCTTCTCAACACGGCGCTTAACAATGCCATGACTCATGCGCTCACCTACAATAAAGTTGAACACATAACGGCACTCCGCGCCCATGCGTAAATCCGATATAATAATATTATGCGCTTCCTGCTTAACAGAATAAAAGCCTTTAGTGAACCATTGAAGCCTCTGCACACTCCATTCATCTTTGATATTAGTAAGCAGAGAATCTGACGCATGATAAACATCGAGACTCACCTCAGAGGCTGAGTCAAACACCGAGACATAACCCTCGTAATATTGATTGTCTGACATCACCAATACCCGCCAAAGTAACGTAGAAAAAGGCGCAGGTGTACTTAAATAATGATGAGCTTTTATCTGCCTATCGTTCAATGCAACTTCTACTTTTTTGTCTATATAGAATTGTGCCGCCAAAGACCAACAGATATAAAGACTGCTTATGACTAATGCACAATAATTAATTTTTGAAACACGTGCAGGTTTAACGCGGGGCAAAAAGATAACAATAAATGCAAATAATAGAGGCAAGGTATACAAAGGGTCAATAATAAACAAATTAGCAACCGCAAAGGGATACTCAGTAATAGGCCACATTAATTGTGTACCATAAACAGTAAAGCTGTCTAAAATCCCATGGGTAGATAAACAAAGGAAAACCAACCAGAACCACTGCTTCCTATGAACGGCGATGGCTTGATGAGATTTAATTAATAGCCATACAATGATAGGGCTTATTAGTAAATGCACCAATATAGAATGGCTAAAGCCTCGGTGATAAGTAAACGCTTCGACAACACCGCGGTAAGGCAGAAACACATCCAAATCGGGTAACGTGCCTAACAGAGCGCCATAAATAGCGGCTTTGCGGCCAACTTTATGACCTAATACCGCATAGCCCACCGCACCACCCAAGACGGCTTGTGTTAATGAATCCATAATGCCCTTACTAATTTAACAATGATTAACGGTGAACATGCCTCACATAAATTTTAGACACCGTAAGACACCCATCTTCGGTGTCATCCGCCACTCCATTTTACTTATTGCAGGCAATCAATAACGAGTATACGTCAGTCAAAGTACAATATAGTAAAAACATTGACTGTCTTTTAAAGCTCTTTTGCTAAGGCAAGAAAAGACATAGAAATAAGAGATAGTGAAAAAATCTTTTGAAGATGATGCTCCTGACAATAAGACCCTAACCGGTGACCAATCAGTGTTCCTATCATGGCCGCAACAGACAGTTTCGCAGTAAGGAGTAGATCTACCTGATTATGAACCAATAAGCTGGTAAAAAAACCAGCCGCACTGATGAGTAGAACCGTCAACATGGATGTCGCAATAGCCCTTATCATGCTGATACGCAAAAACCAACTAAGAAATGGCACCATAAATACACCACCACCGATACCCAGAAGACCCGACACTGCACCAATCAACAAACCACTAATCATCATGCTTAAAACAATAACCCAATGATAGTTTAAGGCTGGGTTCACCCAGTCTATCCTAGCGATACGAGAAGGCTCGTGAGTAGATAAACTTTCATCCAAGTTAAAGACTTTACCTAATATCGCTACATTCACTAGTTCCTCGGAGTCTGCTTCCAAAGCGATTGCCAGTTCAGGACTTTTCTTAGAACTCTTCCACATCAACACAGCAATAACAATTGAAATCGCAACAAGACCCAGCAGCAATACCAATTCGTTCATGAAGGTTGCCAACGTGCGACCAAAAGGCGCTGAGAGCATTCCCGTCAAACCCAGAATTAAGGCCGGCACAAACAAGACATATTGTCGCTGAACAAAAACACCGACTGCGGCGCTTAACATCACAGCACCCAATGCAGTCCCCATGGCATCGTTAACCGGTAGTCCCAAGAAAATCATGATCAGTGGAACCGCAATAACACCACCGGCACCCGACAGTGCCATCATACCACCAAGAATAAGACCAATAATATATTCCATTAACACGCACAGAATGCAGGAATAAATAAAGCCCAATAACGTCTATATTCATGTGCTCGGTGTAACATTCAACTAACTCCTCAGATGAACACTCTTGTCTGCAAGAAGTCTCTGAAATGAATCACTCAGAGACCTGAATAATTGGCACGGGTGCAGTATCCTTATTGCATTTCCACAATTCAATAGACACCTTGTTAGCAAGCTCAATGTAAGCACGACTGATTGCTGAGTGAGGATCTTTCACAACTGATGGCTCGCCAGCATCAACATGTTCCCGCACTTGCGAGTCCAAGGGCAGGGAAGCTAAAAGACTGACGCCGTATTCTGCTGCCAAATGCTGGGCACCGCCACTGCCAAAAATATTTTCTTCAAAGCCACAATTTGAGCATATGTGAGTAGCCATATTTTCTACAATACCGAGCACCGGAATACTCACCTTCTTAAACATTTCAAGGCCTTTACGCGCATCGATTAGGGCCATTTCCTGGGGCGTTGTCACCACGACTGCCGCCGACACATTGACTTTTTGCGCGAGAGAAATATGGATGTCGCCCGTACCTGGCGGCATATCAATAATCAAATAATCAAGTTCACCCCAGAGAGTGAGTTCTAAGAATTGCTGCAGCGCTTTGACTGCCATGGGGCCACGCCAAATCATGGGGGTTTTTTCTTTGGACATGTAGGCCACGGACATCGACTTGAGACCGTATTTTTTTATTGGCTTAATATATTTAACATCAACAAGTTCAGGTTTTGTATCAGGATGAATGCCCAGCATTGTACTCATGCTTGGGCCGTAAATATCGGCATCCAGAATACCCACCTTGGCCCCTTCCTGACGCAGCGCTAAGGCAAGGTTAATTGCGGTGGTCGATTTTCCAACGCCGCCCTTGCCCGAGGCAACCATAATGACATTTTTTACATCTTTAAGCTGGCCCTGCCTTGCCAATGTAGGAGAGGCAAGCACATCAGAATTTAGATTCACTACCGCATCTTTTAAACCGGCTTCGCTCAACTGATGCTCAATAGCCATCAGTAGAAAGTTTTCGTGAGAATGCGCTTTTATGCCTACGGTTAAATTGACATTTGTACCCTGCTCATCAGCACTTACGTTATCAACAGAGGTGAATTTAGAAAAATTTTCACCAAATAAAGGGGATGTAACAGACTCTAACGCGGCATACACTTTGGATTCATTAATCGACTGCATAAATAATTCTCTGTTTTCAATTTATAATTAAAGCGCGTGGCTGATTTTCTAGATATTTTTACTATTCGACAAATGCGCGCTCTATCACATAGTTTCCTAAATTCTGACCACGGGTCTCTTTAAATCCAAGATCATCGAGTATGCTAACAAAGTCTTTTAACATTGACGGGCTGCCACACAACATCACACGATCCTCATCCGGATTAAGCGGAGGCAGACCCACACTGTCGGACAAGGCACCCGATGTTATCAAGTCTGTCAGTCGCCCCTGAGTTGCATATTTCTCGCGAGTCACTGTCGGGTAATAAATTAATTTTTCGCTAATCTCTTCGCCAAAATACTCATGCTTTGGCAAATGCTCGGTAATGAGTTCATTGTATGCCAGCTCGTTCACTGTGCGCACACCGTGAGTCAGTATAACTTTGTCGTATTGCTCGTAGACTTCAGGGTCGCGAATAATACTTAAAAAGGGTGCGAGACCGGTTCCGGTACTCAACATGTAGAGACGTTTGCCAGGCAACAAATTGTCAACCGTCAGCGTGCCCGTCGGTTTGCTATTGACGTATATCTCATCGCCTACTTTCAAATGCTGTAATTTTGATGTTAATGGCCCATCAGGCACTTTAATCGAGAAAAACTCTAACTCGTCTTCATAGTTTGCACTGACAATACTGTAGGCTCGAAGCAGTGGTCGACCTTCATGTGCCAACCCAATCATCGTAAAGTGACCATTTTTATAGCGAAAGCCCTTATTCCGAGTAGACTTAAAACTAAATAGAGTATCATTCCAATGGTGAACTTCTGTCACGCGCTCTTTCATTAATGTCGCCATACCAACAGTCTCTCTCAGTTATAAAACCAGTAAAAATAAAACACCGATAATTAAACGTTACTCATTTAAATATTCCATCCCACGTCCCTGGGAAATAGCATAAAGGTAAGGCCAAGGATAAATACCTCGTTCATGACCATCGCTAAATTTTACATGAAGTGCATTACGTCCCATTAACGCAACCTCTGTAATCTCGGCTGAAACGTTGATTATACTGATCCCCACAACCTTGCGTGCCCGACATTCAGAACATGCACAAT
>JBNMOT010000075.1:0-16374 GCA_051275515.1 Oleispira sp.
CTGGCTGGCCTAGTGCTGACCGGCGGATTATTACCCGGTGATGATGTATTACGTTTATGCCAAAAAGCCATTACTAGTGGCCTGCCAATTCTAGCCGCAGAAAACGATACCTTTGCCTGCGCTAACCAACTTCATAGCATTGATACCGCAGTCCCGGAGGATGATCTTCAGCGCATTGATCTTATACGCGCCCATATTGCTGATCATATTGATGTGCCAGCATTATTAACCGCCATTAATGCTCCTCACGCAGAACGCCTTAGCCCTGCTGCATTTCGCTTTCAACTGGTTGAACGTGCCCGCGCTAGCTTACAGAGTATTGTTCTGCCAGAAGGTGAAGAGCCTCGTACCATTCAAGCAGCAGCGATCTGCCAACAACGTGGGATTGCTCAATGTATTTTGTTAGGCAAAACCGACGTTATTCATCAAGTTGCTGAAGCTCAGGGAATCGAACTTCCACAAGGTTTAAAAATTATTGATCCCGATGATATTCGCGAAGATTATGTCCCTGCGATGGTTGAATTGCGAAAGCACAAAAATCTGACAGCACCCATGGCGATTGCCCAGTTAGAAGATAATGTTGTTTTAGGTACCATGATGCTCGCCCTCGATCATGTCCATGGACTTGTATCTGGGGCTATTCATACCACCGCCAATACTATCCGACCTGCAATGCAGTTAATTAAAACGGCACCCGGTGCGAAGCTTATTTCGTCTGTTTTTTATATGTGTTTACCAGAACAAGTTTTAGTCTATGGCGATTGCGCGGTTAACCCTGACCCTAACGCAGAAGAATTAGCCGATATTGCGATTCAAAGTGCCGATTCAGCCTTAGCTATGGGTATCAAACCTAAAGTCGCTATGATTAGTTATTCTACGGGTGCCTCAGGTACTGGCAGTGATGTTGAAAAAGTAAAACAAGCCACCGCGATAGCCAAAGCATTACGTCCTGATCTCATTATTGATGGACCGCTGCAATACGACGCTGCGATCACCGCATCAGTAGCCAAGAGCAAAGCACCTGATAGCCCTGTTGCGGGACAAGCAACCGTATTAATTTTCCCTGACCTTAATACCGGCAACACAACTTACAAAGCTGTTCAGCGCAGTGCCAACGTCATCAGTGTTGGTCCGATGCTTCAAGGACTGAGAAAGCCAGTAAATGATTTATCAAGGGGCGCATTGATTGAAGACATTGTATACACTATTGCTTTAACGTCGATACAAGCACAACAACTGAAGTCATAGGGAAAAATATGCGCGAAAAAATAACGGCAATCATCGCTAGCAGCCTACTTTTTATTAATGTTATTTTTTGGTGTTCACTTCTATTTTTACTTACACCTGTTAAGTTTATCCTCCCAGAAATAGCGGTCCGTAAGGTTATGGACCCTATTTTCAATGCAATTGCAGGGGCATGGATTTCTTGTAATAGTGGTTGGATGAAGCTGACTCAAAATACTGAGTGGGATATTGAACTACCCAAAAATCTAGACCCTAAAGGCTGGTACTTTGTATCAAGTAATCATCAGAGCTGGGTCGATATTTTGGTATTACAGCATGTACTAAATGGAAAGATACCTTTTCTGAAATTCTTTTTAAAACAAGAATTAATCCGCGTGCCTATTATGGGACAAGCCTGGTGGGCCTTAGATTTTCCATTCATGCAGCGTTTTTCTAAAAGCTACCTTGAAAAACATCCTGAAATGAAGGGCAAAGATATTGAAACTACTCAAGAAGCGTGTAAAAAGTTTAAATACATTCCTACCAGTGTGATGAGCTTTTTTGAAGGGACCCGCTTGACTCCATCAAAGCATGCAAAGCAACAGTCTCCTTATCAACACTTACTCAATCCAAAATCGGGTGGCTTTGCGTTTGCATTGAATGCCATGGGGGATAAGTTTCAATCACTTTTAGACTGTACCATTGTGTACCCTGAAGGTATTCCAAACTTTGCAGATTTCATACAGGGAAAAGTACCAAGAATTATTGTCCGCGTTCGAGAAATCCCTATTCCTCCTGAGTTTTGTCAGGGTGATTACGAAAATGATGAAGAGTTTAAACATCAGTTTCAAAACTGGATTTCAAGTATTTGGCAAGATAAAGATACAGAAATAGAGTCTTTGCAGGTCGAAGCAAAAAACTCAGTTCAGCCAGAGCTTAAAGAGCAATTGCATTCTTAATACTTTTAATTAACTAACCACTAAATTCCGTCCGTTTAACTTATCCTGATATAAAGTGCGGTCGGTATCCCTGTAATAACACTTCTTTCTCGTTGTTCTGAGTAGGTATTATCTCTGCACCGCACCACCAAAAACACGTCGTACAAACCGTCATCTCCTGGTTGATGCTACTCAAGGTCAATCCTTGCCGCTCTTGCTATGCGATAACCAAGATCAATTCCCATCGCAATTAAAAGCTCTAAAACGACGGTTACATAATAAAAGCCTAATAATCAATTATGGTGTGTGAGGAACTAAATTTTTCCCTACGCCACTAGTATGTAGCACGTAGATAAACACCGACAAAGTGTACTAGTTCAAGATGATGTCATTGTTGTTGGCTGAATTAGGGGAGCGCTAACGAACACCAATTAAAGCCTCAAAACGAAACATAATAATCGGAGTAATATCATATTCATTTTCAACTTGAGTTTCCAACTCTGGATTCACTTCAGCGAACATCCAATCTTGGTAAATTTTCCGACGGTAACGTACCCCTATTCCATAGTTATTAAACGTCATATTATTGATCGTATCGCCTGCGGCACGATAATAATACGCCAGTATCTCGGATGAATTTAATTCGTGAAAGAGTGTAATACCATAATTAAGATCAAAATAATCATCATTCAATGAATACTTGGCACCCGCAGAATATCTTATTAAACGATCTATATTTAAAGGTTGGTTTAACTCGACTTCTGATTCTTCGCCAAAGCCATCGTTACCCGACCAAAGAAATGATTGCGTTGCTTTAACTCTAAAATTATCAAAATAGGCATATCGGCGAAACCGAAGACGACTAAAAGGATCAGAAGGAATTCCCCAACGAATCCCCGTATCAAAGTTTACTTTCCAACGTTCGGTTTCGTCAAAGACATACCGTAAAGCAGTTGAATACTCAACATTTTCGAACGTGTTAATAGGATTATTTTCTCGTTCCGCCTCTTCATCCTCTGAGGATTGGAATAATAGATTAAAGTGCTCATTGGTATTCGGCAACACCAGCTTAATACTAATGCCGTAGTTATATCCAACCGGTTGACCAATCTCGCGACGGGTAAAATATGATAATTTTGCTCGGCTTCCACCAACATCATCTTCAATGATATCGTCACTAAAAAAAGTATCGATAAAAAACTCATCGACGTTGTAAGAAAAATCATCAATGTAGTCTTTTAGCCAATCATGTGAATAATCAATAATCCTTATATTGGTCTTCTCTTCGTCACGAATAAGATCAATTTTAATCGGCTGATTTCCACTACCCTCCTGCAGCTCAAAGGTATGAAGATAACTTTCCTCTATACCCCAGCACAGATTAAAAAATAACATCATGACAAAGAAAGAAAATAACTTCATCAAGTTGCTTCATCATCTTTTTCTTCAACAGGGTCATGATGAATAAGAACGTCTGCACGAGGGTATTTTTCCACTATTTCCGCCACCAGCCACTCACCTTGAGTATGAGCATGGAATAAAGACACATTAGCCGCGAAATCTAAATGAACTTGAATAAACTGAACATTGCCAGATTGACGCGTTTTTATATCGTGACACCCTAGGATCGAAGTATTACCAGCCACTATTTTTTTGATCGTTTTAGCCACATCAGGATCCAAAGCATGATCCATTAACATGTCTAGAGCTTCCTTCGCGATATCCCAAGCACTTTTTAGTAATGCCACAACAATTAAAATAGCAACTGCTGGATCAAGCCAGATAATGTTCCATTGAGCACCTAACAAAGCAACGATAACGGCGATGGTTGCGAGAATATCACTATAATAATGGGCGGAGTCAGCTTTGACTGCCAGTGAACCTGTCTTGCTATATACCCAACGTTGATAAATGACCAAAATAATCGTCAATATCAATGAAACCGCCATCACCCAAGTCGCCAACTGCCAAGACGCAATAAGCTGCGGATGAATTAACCGTTCACTCGCGTGTAGAAGCAGAACAAAAGCTGATCCAGCAATAAACGCTGATTGCATTAATGCGGCAAGCGATTCAGCCTTACCATGACCAAAGGGGTGCTCTTTATCGGCGGGAGAGAAAGCAAGACGAATAGCAAAAAAGTTCATTAGTGAAACAATAATATCCAAACTTGAATCAGCCAAAGAGGCCAAAATACTGGCCGAGTCGGAATCTACCCAAGCAACGCCCTTTCCTAAAATAAGAGTTGCAGCAACAATAATAGAAAATATTGCAGCGCTTTGAGTCAGCCTAGCGTCATCACGCATAATACCTAGTTCCTTTCATTCAATAGTCCAATCAACGATAATACAATTATCGTATTGTAATGCGCTAATGCCAAGGCAGCTAGCCTCAGACGGTTAAATAGTCAGTATCATTGTTTTTAATAGTAAATGAGAACTGTTTCGCATGAATGACCCCGTCATGCTATTGACCACCTTATACAAGAAGGTCACTATTGCCCATGCTGACGTCAACGGTGGCTGAATAGCATGATAAGGATGTACCCGCATGACTATTAAAAATGCTCTCATCGTAGACGATTCAAAATCTGCTCGTATTATGCTTCAACGCTTGCTTGAGAAAATGAATGTTATCACTCAAAGCGTTGAGAGTGGCGAAGAAGCATTGCGCTATTTAGAAAATCAGCAACCTGATATCATTTTCATGGATCACATGATGCCAGGCATGGATGGTCTTGAAGCAACTAAAACAATTAAGAACAACCCCAAAACGCAAGGTATCCCTACCATCATGTATACTTCTAAAGAAGGGGATAGATACAACTCATTAGCCATGTCTCATGGCGCCATGGGCGTTTTGCCTAAGCCGGCTAATCAGCAAGCAGTCATGGCGGTCATTGACTCTCTAGAAAATATGGCCGCCAATGACGTTCCTGCTGCGAAAATAAATAACGATACGGTGAGTGAAATATCACTAGAGGTGATTGAAAAAGTTATTCAGCTGCGGCTCAACAACTCAGTACTCTCTGCGAAAGCTGAAATATCAGCAGGCCTAGACAGTGTTATTCACCAGGTATTACAAACCCAACAAGAACGACTCACCATCGCTGAAAGAAGCCTTAAACAACACATTAAACCGTTGCAAATGCAATTATCCGCTTTAGGTGATGACACCGCATTGTTAAAACGCCTTCAGCCTCATTTACAAAAACAAATGATCGTAATTGCAGATAAAGTGAGTGGTAAAAAGATTGATGTACTCGAAAAAGAACACCGGTTAAAAATTAAAAAAATTGAAGAACGACAAGATGATTTGATGCTTAAAATGACTAATAAATCTCAGGCTGCTATATTGATAAGCATATTGGGCGGTGCTCTAATTGGCTCCGCTATTGCCATTACCGTGAGCTTTGTTATTTAAGTAATGTCAGTAGTACGTGCAGTGAACACCTCTAATTTCAGTTTTGTCGCACTCTGATCACTGTTAATATTTACAAGATCATTAACAGCCCATTTATTGAGCTATCTCTTCTAAATCCCTCTCGCTATCGTTAAACTGCCCGTATTATAAATATTATTTTTACACACATTATATTTTAGGGACGAATACATGAAATTGCAGCTTTTCGGTCTTACTTTGATTATGATAATCACAACGGGCTGCTCGATTGCAACGCCTTTTGTTGCTGCTGGTGCAGGAGGACATGCGATTGGACGTCACGAAGAAAATATTAAAGTACGCGGCGCTGCTGCATTGAAAGAAGAGCCTGATTTACTCACTTTCTCAGTTCAAGCGATTGCAAGAGATAATATTGCTGAAGCGGTTGGAACCTATATTAAAGGGGTGAATAGCAAAAACTACAATGCAAATATCAAATCTTTAGCGCTTTATCAAATTGGTTTGTTGTATATGAACCCCTACACTGAAAGTCGCGACGATAATGAAGCACTAAAGTATTTTAACCAGCATCTGAAGCAGTATCCTGACTCTCGTTTACACAATAAAATTGAAACTAAAATCGCGCTTATTAAGACACGTAAAACATCTAACATTCAACTGACCTCTAAAGAATTATTATCACTTGCTGATCGTAAAGCATTATTAGAACAATCCAATATTCCTTTTGATGCAGAATTAACACCTATGAGTGAGCGTGCGATTACGGATGACAGAGTCTCTGATGCGGAAAATGTTTATTTGATTTTGTATGATAACCAAGCATCATCAGTTTCAATGAGAGCAAAAGCCCTGTATCAAATTGGCTTAATCTATATGAGTGAATATAATAGTCATGGTGATAACGCTACTGCGCTGAACTACTTTAGGAAAATAATCCAAGAATTCCCAAAGGACCCTGTAGCCAGAAAAGCCAGCAAACGAATGAGCCAAGTCATTAACCGCCAATAAACAGGTAATGAAAACTAGATATCAAACTAAATCATTCCATCCAATAGACATCGTCATATTCTGACACGCAATGTGTAATGAAATCATTACGTTGAGCATCACAGAGTAAATCATCAATAACAGGCGAAGCGCCGCTGCTTTTTAAGACTGCAGACAAAATAAGAAATCGTTTTCGTAATTTTCAGCCTCAACCTCAACGGTGTAGGGGTTTCTCCACCGTAAAGCTTCAGCCGATAAAAGGAAGCCTGTTAAAAGTACAAAAATTTATTCATGGTGTTTATTTTGTTTCCTAATAATCGGCTGAGCATACATAGAATACAGCTGGTATTTTACAGCCTCACTTTCGCCTTGACTGCGTAAATGCAATTCTTGAGTGCCTGACTTAATATTTTCATCATAGCGTTCAAGCGCAACACACCCTCCCTGCTTTACTAGTAACTGATGAGCAGCATAATTAATAGGGTAGCAAGCGTAGCCATCGACAATTTGGCGATCTATTTCTACCGCAAGAGTGTCTGGTGAATTAAAAAGTAATGTAGAGATCTCTTCACCAAAATTGATTTGAACACGCCCTTTATTTCCCATAAGGCCAGTAACGATACTGGTTATGTCTTCATTATCAGCTTTTAAGTAATTTTTGCCCTCGTGGTGAGCCGCCAATTCTCGAGCCTTTAATACATCACACGGATCAAATTCATAACTGATACTGACAGGAACAGGGTTAAGCTGCTGCAACGATTCTGCAAACGTCTCTTTACCTGGTCGCCCTGCCAAACTAAGCATTTTTAAAACAGCAGTATCGGTCGTATCAATACCATCTTTTGCACGCCCTTCTCGCTGGGCAATCCATACAGAATGGCCTTCTGAAATAGAGTAACGAATATAACGTGATAATAACTGTAAGGCTGAAAACTTTTCACGTCTTGATTTAATAGAACGCTTAACAATAAAGCTCTTATTGAGCCTCATAAAATCCCCAACCAATGGATTTTTTAACAAGTTGTCACCAATAGCGATACGTCCTGTCGATTTTTTACTTAAATGCAGTGCATAATTCACTAATGTTGGATCAAGAGCGATATCTCTGTGGTTAGAAAGCCATAGATAGCTTTTGCTGTCATCTAGCTGATCAATGCCACTGATCTCTAACGATGTCGTGGTTTTCTTAATGATTTTTTCAACATAACCCGCTAAACACAACTGAAAATCAGCAATGGACTCAAGGCCGATCAAATCTTTTTGCAAACGCCAGCGCACAAGTGATCGCGCCAATAAGCGCAAGGGACCGCGCCAATTTGGACGCATAAAATACGCTAATCCCTTTACTAGGTCAGGTTCCGCTAATAAACGCTCAAGAATTTCTTGGAATTCACTATCGTTGTAAGGTCGTATGTCAGCAAATTCATCCATTAATTCATTATTCCTAGCAAAAACCATTTATATAACAAAGATCACTTGTTTCTGTTTTACGAAACGATAGTATATCGCAGCAATATCACTATCCCTACCTTTAAGAGGCGATTCATTATGGTTGATACATGGCACCCAGCTGACCAAAAAACGAACATCTCCGCAGAGAAATTATTAGCGGTGGCGTCTTTAATAAACAGTCAAGAGAGTATACAAGAGGATGTTATGCGCCTTCAAAGCGCCGATGTCGATTTAATAAGCAGTTACCTCAATGCTCCCCAAACAGCATGGTTAAAGGCGATTGAAGATTTTACTGATGCTCAAATATTGAATTTATGCATGCTGTTCACTGTAGGAGAGATGAAGTTTTCCACATGGACTTTTGGCAGTAAGAACCCAACCATTTATTTTTTACGCCAACTAAAAGCTGAAAATCGTGCCGCAGAAAAAGACTTTGTCCGCTGGCTAAAAAAACAAACTGATAATCGCTACATTCCGTACGGTCCAGCCTTAATCTGAGACAGCTATCTTATGTATTTTAATAATTCCTGTCTAAGCTCATGCTAACGCGAGCCGAGAATCAGGAGAATTAGTCTTACGGTATCGTTAAATAAAAACAGTCAAGAGACTCAAAAACGCCAAAAAAAGTAAACGTCTGCACCTTACTAGTGCGACGCTACCTTGAAGGCATTAGCCTTTAAGAGGGTTAATGGCTCTCTGGTCCGTCTTGAGTAAGATAATCTAATAACAACTGCCGCTGATCTGGCCATTGAAATGAATCCCAACCATCGTGTATCTCTCTTTGATTACCCTGTAATAACGCCATTTTAGGCATGTCAGTTCGGTCTTTACTAACGTCCTTCATTATTCGAGCCGCGACATCGGCATAATTAAGATCCATCATTAATAACGCCGACGGCTTATCTTTTGCGATAAGGTAGCCCAGCTGCACAGGATCATTTGCCAGAACGACATCCCAGTTATTGCGCCGCAGATCGGCAGCCAGCTCACGAGCACGGCTATCTTGTAATGAAAATAGCAGTAATCGCCGGTCATCGGCAACCAACTCATCAGGCACCGGCATATCATTTTTTTTTAAGAAATCGACAAAGGTATCTACCGGTATTCGGTTATCCCCCCTGCCTGGTAATTTATAAGCATCCAAATGTCCTCGTTCAATCCAACGAATGACGGTTCGGAAATTAACGCCGCAATACTTTGCCGCTTCACCGGTTGTTAACGCTTGTTTATCTGTCACTGCTACTTCTCAGTTTTTTACTAGACTTATCGTAAGTATAGGTAGTGACTGACCATATTTGCCCAGAAAGTTACCCCTTTTTCTTAGAACTTATTTTTGCTATAAACAACTCCTTAATGACCTAGAGTTATTATGACTTCTGAAGAGGTGCTATCTACATCCCTAAAGGCTGAAATAATGTATAATATCGTGCAATTATAATTTATAGACCGCTAGGAATATCCGTGAAAAAACAACAGCTTTATCACCAGATTGCTCATGCTTGCTTGCAAGTGTTAAAAACACCTAAAGCAGATGGGAAAGAACAAATAAAAGCAGTTTATGATGCAATCGATCAGGCTTTCTTGAACCAATCTGCCTTATTATCGTCTGAATTAGAGGACTGTAAAAAGAGATTACAACTGATTTCAGAGCTTGAGGATGCGGAACATAACTTACAAGATGCAAAAGGTATCGCCCGTCAAGACAGTGCTAAGCACTGATTGTAAGTACCTATAAAGTAAGTACCTATAATTAAGTACCCATAAACAGTACCAATACCTTTAAATTGGGGTTCACATGCTTTTTTCTACTCGCTACAGCATTTACTTGCTGCTGGTAATTTTAGCCGTTGCGACCGCGGCTTATCGGATCAATATGCCATCACCAAATACCCTCATTAAAAGCCCAAATGACCCGCGAGCGTATCGCTCCCTAGAACTTGATAATGGCTTAAACGTCATTTTGGTATCCGATAAAGAAGCCGATAAGGCCGCTGCTTCATTAGCCGTTAATGTTGGCAGTGGCGATGATCCAAAGGGTCGCCAGGGATTAGCGCACTTTTTAGAGCATATGCTGTTTTTGGGTACAGAATCTTTTCCTGACTCAGGGGAATACCAAGATTATATTTCTAAGCACGGTGGCAACCATAATGCTTTCACTGCACACGATGTAACCAATTACTTTTTTGAAATTGATAATAATGACTTAGCCGGAGCGCTTGATCGCTTTGCACCCTTCTTTATCTCACCTACTTTTGATGTCAATTACGTTGAGCGCGAAAAGAATGCGGTGAATGCTGAATATACATCAAAATCAAAAGAAGATGGCCGCCGTATTTTTTCTGCCGAAAAGCAGGCAATGAACCCTTCCCATCCTTATGCACAGTTTGCCACGGGCAGCTTAGCAACATTAGAAGATCGCCCTAATAGTTTAGTGCGTGATGAACTGATCGCCTTTTATAATACGCACTACTCCGCTAATAAGATGACCTTCGCACTGATCGGCAATTATGATCTAGATACGTTAGAGCAATGGACCCAAGAAAGATTCAGTGCTATTCCTAAGCGTAATGTTATCGCTCAAAATAAACGTCCTAGTTTATATCTACAAGACCAATTACCTCTTGATCTTCAAATTGAGCCCATCAAAGAACTGCGCCAATTAAAACTTTCTTTTCCTATGCCAGAAAGTTTAAGCCTTTATCAATACAAACCTTTGCAAATCATTAATCATTTATTAGGTCACGAAGGCGAAGGGAGTTTATTAGCATTATTAAAAACACGGGGTTGGGCTGAAGGGTTAAGTGCCGGCCGAGGTGTTAGTACCCCCTGGGAGTCAACGTTAGCGGTCAATATACAACTTACCCTAGTCGGACTTTTCCGTATTGATGAAATTACGGCCGCCGTATTTGCTTACATCGAATTATTGCAGCAAGGATTACAAGACAAGACCTTTATTGATCGTATTTACGGCGAACAGCATCAATTAGCAGAGCTTGCTTTTGCCAACCAAGCAAAATCCACAGCCGGTCACTATGCTGTCAGGTTAAGCAATAATTTACGTCATAGAGAAGCCAGCCACGTTATTTATGGCGACTATCAATGGCAAACACCCTCCGCTGATATTTTAAAACCTTTCTTAAATCAACTCACCCAAAACAACTTGATCCGAACCCTTATTGCACCAGAGGTAGAAACAAATACCGTCGATACTTGGTACGATACCAAAATGATGCTTCGTCCTGCCGTCATCAAACTCACCACGGTCAATGAAGAACCTATTTTAAAACCTGAGTATCGTGAGCAATTATTCTTACCCAAGGCCAATCCTTTTATTCCGCAATCGTTTGCCTTAACCGATACCCCTGCACAAGCGATTCCTACAAGGTTAATCGATGAGGCTGGCTTACGTTTATGGTATTACCCAGAGCAAGAGTTCCGCCTACCAAAAGCAAAAGTATTTATTAACTTACACAACCAAGACGTAGCCGATAATGCAAAAGACCGCATCATCGCGCAGCTTTTTAGCCACAGTGTGAACGAACTCATTAGCAGTTACACCTACCCCGCTTATGTCGCCGGTTTAAATTATCAGCTTCATGCGAGTGGTCGAGGACTTGAACTTTCACTGTCAGGTTATCACGATAAACTGCATATATTGTTGGAAAAAATTGTTGATACTATGAGCTCTCTGACGGCAGAAAATATTAGCGAAGAAGAATTTAAACGCTATCAAGCTCAGCTTAAACGTCGTTTAGAAAATCAATTAAAAGCCAAACCTTACGAGCGCACAATCAGTGAATTGCGTCGCTGGTTACGTAATCCTAGTTTTAGCCAACAAGCACTGATTACTGCATTAGAAACCGTGACGTTAGAGGATGTATTAGCCTTCAATACACGCCTCAGACAATCTCTTTTTGTTGACACCTACGTCCATGGAACTTTAGAGCCAGAAGCTGCAAAAGCGATCAGCGACGTGCTCAAAAAAGCGTATCAGCCAAATGGTGAACGTATTGCTCCTGTCCAGATTAGCAAGGTGCCTAATAACGTTTCCCCCGCTAGCATCGCGACAAATCAGTACCTGCAAGCTATTGAACGTCAACACCCTGACAGCGCAATGAGCTTGTATATTCAAGGTCAGCAGTTTGACGAATTAACGTCCGATAAGGCCAGAGCTCATTACGCGCTGTTGGCTCAAATCATTAGCACGCCTTATTACCAATGGTTACGCACCGAGAAGAAGATGGGGTACATCGTATCCGCCTCCCCATTCCCACTAAATGCCGTACCGGGTATGATTTTTATCGTGCAATCTCCTACGGCGAGCAGCGCTGAAATTCTGACAGAGTCTGAGGTCTTCTTTGCTAACTTTAAACAACAATTAGCGCAATTAACGGCAAAAGAATTTGAAGATCATCAACAAGGACTTATCAGTCGCCTGGTAAGTAAAAAGAAAAACATGGCCGAAAAAGTCGGACACTTCTGGCACAACATAGAAGTGAACCGATTAACATTTGATACCAATGAAGCCATTGCTCAAGAAGTTGAAAAAATCCAACTGGCTGAGATTCAAGCGCTTTTTAATAACAGTGTTATTGATAAAAAAGATCCCCGCCTGTTATTTTCTCATAGCCCGCAAGTACCCAGCGCTGGCTGGATTGAATTGTCATCACTCAATAAGGCTGACTTAGACAAGATATGAGACCTTACTCGTTAGGTCAGATTCCTTTTGATAACAGCTATGCTCGTTTACCTGACCATTTTTATCACAAGGTAAAGCCAATACCTTTGCCCGGTGGGCAGCTGATTAGCAGCAACGTCGAGCTAGCACAGCAGATAGGTTTGGATCCTTGCAGCATTAATCCACAGCAGTTGGCAGATTTAATGACGGGGCAAAGCGACTTTAATCGCGCTGAACCCCTAGCCATGAAATACGCAGGACACCAATTTGGCCAATACAACCCAGACCTCGGTGATGGCCGTGGTTTATTAATTGGCGAGAGCTGCTTTGCGGATAATAGTGGCATTGAGAAACGCTACGACTGGCATTTAAAGGGCTCAGGGAAAACACGCTTTTCACGCATGGGCGATGGTCGTGCCGTCTTACGCTCAAGCATTCGCGAATATTTAGTCAGTGAAGCGATGCATGGCTTAAACATTCCCACTACCCGGGCTTTGGCGCTTACTATCAGCAGCCAATTCGCTCACCGTGAACACTTCGAACCGTGCGCTACCATGCTGCGCATTAGTGAATGTCATATTCGTTTTGGCCACTTCGAACACTTCTATTATCAAAGGCGTTATGAAGATTTACGTGAATTAGCAGACTATTGTATACGCCGTTATTTTCCCGAAATCCTCAATAACTCAAGTAAAAAATCCAGCCTTCAAAACGCTCTTAAACCACGACATTATTGGCAGTTTTTTCAAAATATATTTCATCGTACCGTTAAATTGGTCGCTCAATGGCAAGCGTATGGTTTTGTTCATGGAGTATTAAATACCGATAACATTTCCATACTCGGTGAAAGCTTTGATTATGGTCCCTTTGAATTCATGGATAATTGGCAAAATAATCGCACGCCTAACCACAGTGATCATCAGGGGCGTTATTCTTTTGCTAATCAACCTGGCATCATGCAGTGGAATTTATCCTGCTTAGCCCAAGCGTTAATACCCTTGATCGTCACCAATAGCGGTGCAGAAACTGACGTTAAAAAAGAAGAAAAAACAGAAGAAGAAACAATCAGCATCGAAATGATTAATACCTTGCTATCCAGTTATCCCGATCATTTTCAAAAAGCTTGGCTTGAACTGATGGCGCAACGTTTAGGCCTATCATCAGCCCCCAAAGAGCTTTGTGATGATTTATTACAACTGCTTGAACGTTTAGAAATTGATGGCTGTCGTTTCTTTTATAAACTGAGTCATCTAACCCTTAATGATAAACCGTTCGATATAAACGCTATTGATCTACCCAACGCGTGGAAAAAGGATGAAGGCTTCACGCAATGGTTTAAACAGTATTGGCGTTGCTTAACGTCAGACAGAGAAAATAATTCCGTTAATAAGAATGCGAAAGATGACCGTGAA
Organism: Oleispira sp.; assembly: GCA_051275515.1. Classification (GTDB taxonomy): domain Bacteria; phylum Pseudomonadota; class Gammaproteobacteria; order Pseudomonadales; family Oceanobacteraceae; genus Oleispira. Next base: position 14,094 of record JBNMOT010000075.1, read on the forward strand.
GAAAAACGTTTAATTGCGATGCAAGCGGTAAATCCAAAATATATATTGCGAAATTACATGCTGCAGGAAGCCATAGAATTAGCAGAAAAAGGCGACTACACACTCGTTAATGATTTACTGAGATTGGTCAAAAACCCTTATGCCCATGGAGCGCTAGCCGAAAATAGTGAATTTATTCGCTTTGCGGCGTCCCCACCCAACTGGGCGAGAGACATTGAGTTAAGCTGCTCATCTTAGTTGATCCTGCAACAACATAGCGCTTTACAGTAGCGTAGAATTATTCGTATCACCCTCAGCAATGATCGCTGCGACTAAAGAAAACTGTAAAAAAGTAGCCGCGGTTGTGATGTGGTTATGCACCCAAAGTTGAATTTGTTCTTGTTGATCTTCTTTATCAGCAATATGACTTGAATAGCCTTCCAAGGTTAATTTAACCGTATGCTTTGCGAATATTTTCTTACTGGGATCGGTGACCGCAATCAATAAACGTTGCTCAGAAAAATCCCAATCGAACAAACAGAACATTGAATCGTCTTCAATATTGTCATTGAGTAAATCAAACGCATAATCGGCCGCGGCTAATACTGCTCGTTTAATGTCAGCTTCATTGGCACTGCTTGCTATAGCACTGTGACAAAATTCTTTATCGACTTCCCAGTTCATTTTAAACCCTAATTGTTAATGTTATTTAATTTTTGTACATCGGTCTTTAAAAAACGCTCATAATTAGCGGTTTAAAATTGCTAATGATATCTCTGATCATAAGTGACTAATCATAGCTTACTGAGACTCAAGTGAGCGTCTCCATTCATCAACCCTGCCCATCATTAATGCGTCTAAATAACGTTCTAATGCTATTTGCATATCGTCACATTTTTTAATACGCTTAATCAGCATAAATAATTCATGGGCTTCTGCATAAGATTGTCGCATCTGACTCAACCACTGCTTTACACGGCTAGAATAATGATGGCCTTTCGAACTAATCACCTGAACTTTACGATAATCTAATATCATTTCAACGACGCTCAACCAGCTCATTTTTTCACTAATACCCGCCACAATCGCCGCTAAATTTGGCGTCGCCAAGGCACCACGACCAATCATAAGATCATCACAGCCTGAGATTTTACGACACTCAAGCGCATCGGCAATGTTCCATATTTCACCGTTAGCAATAATCGACAAGTTTTTGCCGTCCCTCGCCAAACGCTCTTTAACCTGAGCGATGTAGTGCCACTTAATCGCTTCCGCATTATAACCGTCTTCTTTCGTGCGCGCGTGAATGGTTAATTCATCCGCTCCGGCTGACACAATGGCATCGACTATTTCATGCACACAATTGGGATCATCCCAACCTAAGCGAATCTTCACCGATAAAGTTTTATCAACCGGCACTACTTTTCGCATGGCCGCAACGGCATCTGCAATAAGCTGTGGCTCTTTTAACAGTGCCGCACCGCCTTTGCTTTTGTTCACTGTTTTTGCGGGACAGCCTAAATTAAGGTCAATGCCATGAGAACCCAGCTCGATGGCACGCTGAGCATTCATTGCCAAAGTATCAGGTTGCGAACCTAATAACTGCATTCGCACGGGCACACCGCTTGCCGTAAAACCATTATTTTCCAACTCGGGTGCTAACTGATAAAAAGTACGTGGGGGTAATAGCTGATGATTAGAAACCCGCAAAAATTCTGTCACACATAAATCATAACCCCCTAAACGGGTTAATAATTCACGAACGGTATGATCCATGACCCCTTCAAGCGGAGCTAAAACAATGCGCATAATGTAACGAATCCAAAACCAATAATATTCGACCCAGTTAATTTGGCCTAATTAAAAAGCGTGATCATAGCAATTCCACATCCGTAGGTAAAAGAGAAAGCGCAGTCATGACAGCTTTGTCGGTATCGGCTATTACCAAACTAATAGAATTTTGCTAGTGTATGGTAAATAAAAACAACCTAAGGTCTTCGTATGAATCCTCAATTTGATGTCATTGTCTTTGGCGCCACCAGCTTTGTTGGCCAAATATTAGTTCAATATTTAACCGATAATTTTAATCAACTCAATAAAGAGACCTTAAATTGGGCGATTGCAGGTCGGTCACAAAGCAAGTTAGACGAAGTAAAGGTCCTCGTTAAACAACCTGAAATAACCACCATCGTCGCTGATGCACAGGATGAAGTCGCGATTAACGCTATGTGTTCACAAGCCAAGGTCATTATCTCTACCGTCGGTCCTTATGCGCTTTATGGCGAGACCTTAGTTAAAGTCT
>JBNMOT010000076.1:0-16303 GCA_051275515.1 Oleispira sp.
GAAATAACCACCATCGTCGCTGATGCACAGGATGAAGTCGCGATTAACGCTATGTGTTCACAAGCCAAGGTCATTATCTCTACCGTCGGTCCTTATGCGCTTTATGGCGAGACCTTAGTTAAAGTCTGCGCTGAGACAGGCACAGACTATTGCGACCTCACCGGTGAAGTCCAGTGGATTGATCGCATGTTGAAAAAATACGAAGCCACAGCCAAAGCCAGTGGTGCTCATATTGTTCACTCCAGTGGTTTTGATTCAATCCCTTCAGACATGGGAGTTTATTTTACCCAGCGCGAAGCGAAAAAGAACGTGGGTGAATACTGCAATAACATTTCAATGCGGGTTAAAGCGGCTAAAGGTGGTGCATCGGGTGGCACGATCGCCAGTATCGTTAATATCACTAAAGAAGTGATGAAAGATCCCGCCTTGCGTAAAGACCTTATTAACCCCTACTTGATCTGTCCTGAAGGGCATAATTATAAGGTGCGTCAGTTTGATACTAAAAAACCGACGTTCGATAAAAACTTCGATGGTTGGACGGCGCCCTTTATTATGGCAGGTATTAATACGCGCATTGTCTTCCGCTCCAATGCCTTAACAGGCAGCCTTTATGGTACGGACTTTAAATACGATGAAGCCATGCTAGTAGGAAAAGGACTTAAAGGACGTTTAACCGCTACAGCCCTTGTTGCAGGATTAGGCGCTTTCTTTGTCGGTGCTGCCCTTAAACCAACGCGCTGGTTATTAGAAAACTATATGTTACCCAAGCCTGGCGAAGGCCCAACACCCACAGAGCAATTAGAAGGTTATTACGACATTCGCTTTATGGGCAAAACGCCATCAGGAAAAGTAATACAGACTAAGGTAAAAGGCCAAGGCGATCCTGGTTATGGCTCCACCAGTAAAATGCTCGGCCAAGTAGGTGCGTGCTTAGCGCTAGACAGAGATCTATTGAAAGATAAAGAAGGTGGCTTTTGGACAACGTCTACCCTACTGGGTGATCGTTTAATTGAGCGTTTAGAGAAAGATGCACAGCTTACCTTTGAAGTTCTGAGCTAGTACTGATCTGACCGCTTGTCACTTGCGATCGCCAGGGGCTATGCTTTTAAAGCACAGCCACTGGCGATAGATAAAAGCTTATAGAAAAACGTTGCTCTCGGTAAACAACAAATCCCTCAGGCCACTAGCACGCTCGATCTGCGAATTAACCCCCGCCGCCAGTACTTCATCATTCGCATACAATGAAAAACTCTTTTTGCCACGGGTGATCGCCGTATAAATTAATTCACGACTGATCACAGGCGAATGATTCTCAGGTAATACCAAAGCCACATCCGAAAATTCAGAACCCTGACTTTTATGAACCGTCATTGCAAACGCTGTTTCATGATCGGGTAAACGCGTCGGCAATAACGGGCGCACGTTTGATAGTGAAGCACCTGGCTTAGCGCCTGAATCGGCCGCAACAAAACACACTCTTAATTCTTGGCGGCCATCATTCCCAGCCACCATCATCGCAATACCAATATCACCATTGAATAAATTCAACTCATAATCATTGCGACTAATCATCACAGGACGACCGACATACCAGCGGTTTTGCTCCATAGAAGCCGAGCTATCAATACTTAACAATCCTCGGCCTTGTAACAATTTCTGCACACGCTCATTCAGTGCATGCAAACCTGAGCTACCTTGGCGCAACGCGCATAAAAGTTGAAATTTATTAAATAACTGCAACACGTCATACGGGCCAGCGCCCTGGGCGATCGCATTCAGATAGTGACGGTAGCCGTTAATCACTTGCTGTTGCCACGCGTATTCTGCATCTCGAGTTTCAATAGAAGTCTCTTTACTATAAGGGGCGGCCAAATTTGCATAGAAATTTATATCATCATACTGCTGAAAACTTTGCTGAACCTGTTGCAACTGGCCCGCGTTTAAAGCGGTGGCAAGCTTGCCAATGCCCGAATCGCTGGTGAAGCGATGACTGACTCTTAGCTGAGTTAAACTGTTAGCCATTAACGGAGCATTCGCATCGACATAGGGCGTTAGATAATCTTGTGAGAGCCCACAAAGGGTTTCTAGCTGCTTTGCTCTTTCAGCCTGCAAACCATGAGCATGATAACCGTTCACCATCACACCGCTGTCACACAAGTCCCCCAATACACTGCCAGCTTCTACTGAGGCTAACTGATCTTTGTCACCCAATAATATTAAACCAGTATTCTCACCCAATGCTTCCATTAATTGAGACATCATGGGCAAATCAACCATAGAGGCCTCATCGATAATCACTAGATCATAGGGTAAAGTTTTTTTATGATTATATGAGTATCCATTGGGACGCCAGCCCAATAATCGATGCAAAGTAAAACTAGTAACAGGGATTTTTTCGGCCAAAGGAAACGTCTGTGCAAGCTTGGCTTTGGCGGCTAAAATAGATTCAACTAATCGAGCCGCCGCCTTGCCTGTCGGCGCTGCTAATGCGATACGCAAGTTAGGCTGCTGACTGATTAACGCCGCTAATAAACGCGTAACCGTGGTCGTTTTACCTGTTCCTGGACCCCCAGTAATCACACTGAAACGGTTTAGACACGCATTGGCCGCTGCTAACATTTGCCAGTTAGGTTGTGACGTGTCCGTTTCGGGAAATAAAGTCTGTAACGTCTCACTCAGTTCATTATTGACTGTCGTTTTCTGCTCGGTTAAACGCGCACTAATCGAATAAAAAACCTGCTGCTGGTAAAACCAATAACGTGAAAAATAAAGACGCCCCTGCATAACGACTAACGGATAATTCACTACTAGGTCATAAGGGTTCTGCCAAGACAGCGACTCTAAGTTAGTGCGATCACCTACTACGTCAATCACATGGATCGTAACAAAACGGTTTAAATAGTCCTGTACCTTGGCCGGTATAATCCCGGTTTTTTGCGGCATATCATACAGCTGCGATAGCTCAATACAGACCTCACCTCGACTAAGCGCCTGACTTAGTTTAATGATCAAATACGCGTAGAGCTTAAGACCCTCTTCATCCTGAACTTTTGTAGACTGATTATTTTCAGATAATGTTTTAGAAAGTGACATTTCATTTAGGCACAAACTATTGGCTAACTCTAGGTCAATCGCTTTTAGCTTAAAATCTCGATGCTTACTGTCGCGCCCACTTTCATTATTAAAAGCTGCATTATTAAAAATAGACTTAAGCCAAGGCTTCAAGCTTTTGCCTGCATTAAAATCGACCGTTTCAAAATCAGCAGGGCTTAAATCATTAGGGCTTAAATTATGAGAAGCTAGATTATTATGATCTGTCATTAGAATAATCCCATTTGATGATGGTCATCGGCTTTAGTCTCTGTTTTTGCCTCTACTTTTTTAGGGCTATCAGAAACGCTGGCTATCGGTAAAGGTTCATCCCCCAATAACCAACTACGCCATTTTTCTAATTGGGCTTTTTCTGGGCGGATAAAAAACACACCCTCTCCATCAGATTTCCCATTCATACCGCGCAAGAAAAAATAATAAACGCCGCCAAAATGCGTCTCATAATCATAATTAGGAATACGACGACTCAGGTATTGATCAACCGCAATGCTGTAAATCCAATACTGTAAATCGTACTGATGATGCTCCATCGCATCGATTAAAGCGGCGGGCTGATAATCACTGATCTGATCACCGAGATAATTCGATTTATAATCCGCCACATAATAGCGTCCGTCATGACGGAATATTAAATCGATAAACCCTTTAAGCTGACCTCGCATAGGTTCAAAGGCTAAACGACGTCCGTCTAATAACGGCATCACTCCCGACGCTCGAATCTCGGTCATGGGAAGATAAAATTCCATTTCCACCAAACGATTGCTTTCACTCACATCCGCCAAACAACATTGAGTCTCGGCTAAGGGCTGAGCAACCACCTGTCGCATCCATTCGTTTAACATGTTTGAAAAGTCGTCATCGATGCCATAGAACTTTAATTGGTTACTAACCTGTTCTGCTAACTGCTCATCATCCACAAAATCCCAATTTTCTAGAATACCGTGCAAGCAGGTTCCTGGAGTTGCACCTTTAGGAAAATCAAACGGTGTTAGTTTTTTATCTGATTCTGGATCATCAGAATTATCATCAGAGTTATCTTCAGAGTTATCGTCTGTGTTTAGATCCGCTATTAAAATTTCAGCTTCGGTATCAAATTGACTACCAGAATCAAGCACAATATCGCTGCTATGATTACTATCGAGATGAGCTTGAGCATGTTCATCATCACCTTTATTATCTAGCTGAGCTAACTGGCTATAACTGGTTAAGCGCCAGTTATCCCAAACCTTGCCGTTAAATTTAGCCAAGGTTAATGGTGCAGTATCTTTGGCGATGTCTGTTTCAATGGCAGGAATACTCGCCATCTCCGTTAACCAGTCAGAATAATAATTCAGTGATAACTTGCCTTCAGCAATCACGTCACTAAAGCGCGCTCTTAAACCATCGATACTGACGGATTCTTGCTCTAATAAATAACCAATGGCCGAATTCATCAGCAAGCCTTTAGGCCCACTCTTTAATTGTCTCACAACATTCTCAAGCTGCACAAAGCACGCTTGCTCAGCACGAGTTAATGCCACGTATAATAGTCGCATGGCTTCAGCGCGTACTTCTGCCACATGCTTTTTCTTCGCCTCTGGGTCTGCTTTCGTATTGATGGTTAAGACTGATTTTTTTGCTGAATCATCATTGACTTTCTCAGTATGATAAACCGCATCAAACTTTACTGAGTTATTATCTTCATCCCAACAGAAGGGTAAAAATACCACCGGATACTGCAAACCTTTGCTCTTATGAATCGTGACAATCTGCACCAAGTTTGCATCACTTTCTAAACGAATTTGCTGCTCTTCTGATTGATTCAATAAGGCATTTTGACAGCGTTCAGAATACCAACGTAATAAGGTTAACAACCCTTTACCGTCGGTATTATAAAAACCCGATTGAATACCCAATTCACGACTGGCCTGTTGCAATACTTCACCCAGGTGTAAAAAATTGGTGAGCTTGCGCTCGCCATCGGCTTGCTTGCGTAAGCGAACCGCCAGAGGATCGGCATCAACTTCATTATTATTGTCACCACCCGGTTTCATTTCTAACCAAGACATAATGAAAGCCATAACCCCGCGCTGATTAAACCGTTCACGCAGTTGATAGAGCTGAGCTAGCTCAGTTTCCCAATACGCTTCATCATCCAATAACGTCGCTAAATAATGAGCATCATAATCCAAACTTTCACACGCCAGCGCATTGCGTAATAGTCGCTCATTTTGGGGATCGGCAATGGCACTTAACCAGCGTAATAGATCTCGGGCTTCGGTTGAATTTAAAACGCTATCGCGCGATAAAAATACACTGTTGATGCCTAGCTGCTTTAAATTATCTTTTACCAGTTTGGCTTGCTTACGATTATGAACCAGAACCGCAACATCACCAGAGCTGACAGCTTCTGAGCCTTCTACTGAGTTCAAACAGCCTTTGAGCAATAACTGCTGAATACTCTTCGCGCACATTTCAGCGGCGTTATAGCGACCATGATCACGATTCGTGCCTTCTGAATTTAACAATAAGTGCAGCGGAGCACATTTCTTTTGGCCACGATAATGAAAGAAGCCTTTATCAGCTTTTCCTGACGCTAATACCGATTGAAACTCAATTTTCCCCGGCAATACAAAAGGTTCATTATGACGCGCAAACAACTCATTGGTAGCTGAGACCAGATCAGTATGGCTGCGCCAGTTTTTGTTTAACGTAAAACGACGGTCTTCACTTAATGACTGACCCGCTTGCAGATACGTAAAAATATCCGCGCCGCGAAAACTATAAATCGCTTGCTTAGGGTCGCCTATCATATACAGACCCGAACGGTCTTCTTGGCTGTATACCTGATTAAAAATTTCATACTGCAAGCTGTCGGTATCTTGAAACTCATCAATCATAGCAAACGGATATTGCTGGCGAATATGCTCAGCCAATGCTTCACCATGAGAACCACGCAGGGCATTCGCTAACAAGCGTAATAAATCATCAGGATTCATTAAATTCGCGTGCTCCATCGAGGCCCAAAACTTAGCTTTTACCTGCGCCAACATATGATGGGGTAATACCGCCGTCATCTGTTCACAGTCACTGGCGAGCTGATCAATTAAGCGAAATGCTTGATGCTCTGGCGCTTCGCCTTTTTTAGTTTTAATAAATAGGTTTTCTTGGCCAAGCTCCAACACCTCTTTCGGAACTTTTCCTACAAAGCGGCTACTGTTACCAGTACCGGTAACAGTAGCCGCAGAAAAGAACGTTATAGCCGCGGCAATTCGTTTGGGTCGAGTAGACTTAGAGAAGCTGCGCTTATCAACACCTGAATGCTCAATTAAATCATTCAGATCTTGCGCGGTTAATCCTTGCCAAACGTTTACGGCCGCTGCATAGCTTAATTTAGCGTTTAACCATGCCCCCGCAAAATCGAGATCCGACTTAGCTTTGGGTAATAATTCTATGTCGTCTTGCTGTAACCAGCCTCGTACCTTCCAGAATATATCCTCTGGGCTGGTGACCTGCCCCAATAATGCCGTTAGCTGCTCTTGATCCATAGGATAGGCAAGCTCGCGCCAATAATCTTGCGCAGCGCGGCGTAAATACTCTTGTGAATCTAAAATCATTTCTGATTCAAAACCCACCCCACTGTCAAAGGCGAACTGTTTTAATATGCGCTGGCAGAATCCATGAATGGTGAACACCGACGATTCATCCATTTGCGATAAGTTAGCGTGCAACCAGTCGGTGAGAGACAGTTTATCTTGCTGCTCTTCACGGTAGAAATTACCTTGGCTGCGAAGAATTAAGTCTTTAACTTCATCATCGACTGCACTTTTTGGATCTTGAGCAAGACGCAATACATCTTCATAAAGTTCACGGATACGATCACGAATACGGCCGCGTAATTCTTCCGTTGCTGCGCGCGTAAAAGTCACCACTAAAATGCGATCAACAGGTTTCAAACCTAAAGAGTGATCGCCTAATAAAACACGAAGATACAAGTTGGCAATGGTATAGGTTTTGCCGGTGCCGGCACTGGCTTCAATAAGGCTTTTACCTAACAGAGGAAAGCGATCGGTGTGTAATATTTTCATTCTTCGCTCTCCTTGCCATTTTTTTCTTCACTGACGCTATCTTCGACTTTATGTTCCAATAAGGGTGCTAGCAATCCTTGCCACAAATTTTCTTGCGCCGATAAAAAACCGACATAATCTTGTTCAATCACTTGAGCGAAACAGCGCTGCACAAACTCATCATTCAGTTCGCTGAATTCACTGTCTAAGGCTGTATCTAATATGCCGGCTTGTTTTTCAACATCAGTGGTTAAGTAATTAAAAGCCAACTGTAAGAAAAAAGGTTGTGGCATGCGATAACTGTGATTCATAAACTCGATTAGGGCTAACAAGTAATTCTGAGCCATCTCTGCATTAACCGCGGTGAACTCGCACTTATCAACCTGCCCTTCTTTATTAATGCCTAGACCTATACTGTTGCCCATTGAGATACCCGTCGCACAAGCAAATAAATGTTCTAACCACAGATTAATAATTTGCTTTGCCTTAAAACCGCCACTGCGAAAATGGAAAACTTGCTGCAGGCCATCTTCCTTACTGCTATTGGCATTACTGCCCTTGTGACTAATTAAGTGCTCTAACTGACCACTCAACTGATATTCTTCAATAGTTACACTATCGCTTTGCGGTGGCATCTTGCCAATGTCTGGCAGCGTATTACCCACCTGTTCAATCAAGGGCGCTATTTTATGTTCACTTTGAGTTAACACATACTCGGCAAAGCCTGCCGCAGGTAAGTTGCCTAACGATCTCTGCTGTTGTTTGAAGACATCTTTTCGCCCCTCTAGATGCGTCGTTAATAACGCCTCATTCAATAGATACGTTTGTAAACTATCAAGGACAAAAGGTTCATCAACTTCGGTTTCGTCCCAATACTGAGTAAGATTCACTTTTAATCGACGTTGCATAAAGAACTTACTGGGATTAATCAGGCATTGCTTAATATCCTCTAATTCAGGATAAAGACGAATGCTATCATCTCGGTCGTCCAGCAAAGGCTCAGTCACAAAGGCGCTATGGTCAGACGTTTGTAGCTTGGTTAAAGAAGCACTATTCGCTAGCTCATTACTGGTGATAGCGACCTGCTGCCAGAGTTTTTGATAACTCAATGCTTGGCTATTTGAATTTTTATCAGCCGACATTGAGTCATCTTTTTGAGCCGTAAAATATTGTGCATTAAAAGGCTGTAATAACTGTTCTTTAATTAAATGTCCACGTAAGCGCTTTTCACTGTCTTTATGCGGCAAACATTCATCACCCTCAACGACATAACCATTGGCAATATAATCGATCAATTCACTGACCAATACACACGGTTGTAGCTCATTATTCTCACGGCTATCGCGACCACGGTAACTGATATACAGTTTATTCTGCGCAGCAATCACCGCTTCTAAAAACAAATAGCGGTCATCTTCTCGGCGAGAGCGATCACCACGGCGATAAGCCCCCTGCGCCATTAAATCAAAACCTTGTGGTGGCACTCGCCGAGGATAATCTTCGTCGTTCATACCGAGCATGCAAACAATTTTAAAAGGAATACTGCGCATGGGCATTAAGGTACAAAAATTCACCGGCCCCGCCAGAAAACGTTGCCAACCGACTTGTTTGGTTAAACAGCCGGTTAAATATTGCAGAATCACGCCATGGCTTAAACCTTCATCAAACGCCGCCAGCTCTAACTCTTGCTGCCAGCGTTGAATTTGATCGCGTATTTTTTGCAAGACGAGTTGATCGTTTAAACTTTTATCGTCTTGGGCTTGGGCTGGATAAAAATCGCCTATTAAGCGTAATAACACCTCTTGCCACTGCTCATGACTTAAGAAATTTTCTTCCGATTGTTGTTGATGCAGTATTTGATACCAGTGGCTGAGCTGATCAACACATGCCATCAGTTTACCCAATAACTCGCCTTGGCTACCCATCACTCCCGCTACTGGCCAATACTGATCGATCGCATGGGCATTGTCAGGCATCACCAAGCCTAACAATAATTGCTGCAAACCTTTAAACCAACTATTGTCATCCCAGCTCGGTAAACCTAAATCGCTACGATGAGATTCATCAAGGCCCCAGCGAATATTCGCTGAACTGAGCCAATGTTTTATTTTCTCTAAATCTTTTAATTCAATCTCGAATTTTTGCGCAATGGCGGGCACTTCTAAAAATTCAATCACATCGGTAATCGTTAAACGACTGCTTGGCAGCTGCAATAAACGCAAAAACGAATCGATGATTAAATTTTCTTTATTCAATGCTTGGTCAGCAATGGCCCAAGGAATGCGCAATTCATTAGAAGCACTGCCAAATACCGCCTCGATATACGGTGCATAAATATCAATGTCTGGCACCATGACCAAAATATCACGGGGTTTTAAAGCACTGTCTGTTTGATTAGCGCTGGCGTCTTCATCAAACCAGCTCAACATTTGATCGAACAGCGTTTGTACTTCCCGTAATGGTGAGTGGGCACTGACAAGCTGAATACTCTGATCATGTTTAGCGATGGCTAACTTAGCATGGCTATTTTCTAATGCGGTTATCCCAAACGCAGCGTCACTGCGATTTTTTAATTCTAAAAAATCGAGCTGAATATTTTTTAATAAATTATGCGCAGACCCTTGCGGATCTTGGGCAATATCAACAAAGGCTTCAATGTCTTGAAAGTATTTTTCACGACCACCTTCATTCGCAGCTTCATGAGTGAGTGTCACAAAGTCTCGACCCAAGCGACCCCAAGAGGCTAATAGTGGATTACCCACGGTAAAATAATTCGCCAAACTGGCGTCTTTTTGCAGCAGCTTGGCGCGGGTTTTTTCATTAACAATATCGCCCCAATAATTACGGCAAGGGTTTAATAAAAAGAAATGTACATCGACGTGTTCACTGAGGGCATTCAAAACCTGCCAATAGCTTCCTGGCAAAGCCGCAATACCAAAAACAAAGATTCGTGCAGGGTTTTCTGTTGAACTGGTCGGTAATAAGTCTTTAAGTCCGTCTTTTCCTGCGCGCATAATGTCGACTAACTGATCGGTTAAACGTGCACGGTGAAATAAGCTATGACCCAGTTGCTCGCTATCAGCCACCAAGCGACGCCATAGTTCAGGCTGCCAAGGCTGATTACTAATATCTCCACCTTCAATTTCATCGTTACCAGCTTCCCACGCTAATAACCAATCAGGGCGATAGACTAAATATTGATCAAAGGTATCGGCAATTTTTTCGGCAAGTGCAAAGACTTTTTGCTGATTTATTTTTGTATGGTGGGTATTCTCTAGATAGTGAGCAATGGGAGCAAACAGCGCTTCATCCAATAACGTAGGCAAAAGACGCATTAACTTCCACGTCATCGATTCTTTTTCAAAATGAGAGCGTTCAGGGAGATCTGGCTTAACGGCGTTGTATACTTTCCAGACAAAACTCGAGGGTAAGGGAAATTCAATATTGGCCGCAATACCCAATGATTCCGCGACTTGGAGCTTTAACCAATGCGCCATGCCTTGGCTTTGCACCAAGATTTGCTCGGGTATAAAAGGGTCACTATCCCCTTCTCTCATTTGGTGAACAAGAAGCTCTTTTAATACATCAAGATCATTGGAGTGATAGAGTCTGAACATCCGTGCGCCACGCTTTAATAAAAAGTACTATAACAAAAGAACTAATTTATCATTTATTAACCGCTGGCGCATATTTAACTGGCGTCAAAAGTGCTTCTTAGACCCACTCATCACTCCGTATCCGCAATAAAGGCAATACGCTTCTCTTCACTTGCGATGAACTTCAACCACTGTTCTGCCATTTTTTGAGTTTCAGCCGATTCTGACGCGCGTTCGAACTCTGCTTTTGCCAATAATAGATCTTTCATATTGAATAAGACTAGGCCTTTTAAAATTCGAGCGTCATTCACTTTTATGGATCGATTTGAATCTGGATCATTTTTCTCAATCGCTTTATCAACATTGACTAATGCATCGTTCCACTCTTGGCGCTCGGTATGAATTTGAGCCAATTTATAATAATCCTTGGGCGAATCAGACAAATCAGCTGCTTTAGCCATTATAATGATGGCTTGTTCATATTCTTTCGCTAGCATTAAAGCATCCCCTAATAGGGATAAGTTTTTTGCATTTTCAGTAATACTTTTATCCTTTAAACCTTGCAATAAAATTTGTGCAGATTTGTAGGGAATTTCTTTACCTAGCATGGCTTGAGCTAGACTGACTTTTTGCGCTTCTTTTAATAACAACCCTTGGTCATACGCCGCTTCTAGTGTGGCCAGCTCAGCGTCAGACTCACCCAACTCATTATAGATCGCAGATAGTTGAATCCAATATTGTGATACCGAAGCCGATTCAGGATAAAAAGCGATTAAATCCTTCAAACAACGTTCCATAGAAATATAATCTTTATTTTGGTAATAAACAGCCCGTTCAATCAACAACCAGTTTTCACGCGGTTTTTTACCTTTTTTTAGCGTCATACTGATGGCTTGCTTTATATCAGGCAAAGCATCTTTAAAATGTTCAAGTTGATAATGCACCTGCGCTCTAATGACATACGCTTCAGCGCCTGGATTTTCTACAACATCAAACCACTTATTAAGAGTCACGAGTGCGGTGTTATAATCTTGCTGCATTAAATACAATTTAGCCAAGCTGTATAAGGTTGTTTGCAATAAACTTTCTGGTACGCGTTTACCTGCAATAATCTTTTCATACGCTTCAGCCGCAGCACGATAATTTTCTTGGTTAAAATGCATATAAGCCTGCATATTCCAAGTCATTGCAACTTCATAAGAATTACGTTTAATATTAGCAATCGATGCTAATGTTGATTCAGCTTCAGGGTATTTTCCGTTATCGGTCAACTCGCGAACTTTATCCAATTTCTTAAATATTTTTGGCCGCATCGTTTGAGCACGACGAACCCGTTTATTTTCAACTATTTCTTTATCTTTTACCGCAGACGTATTTTCTTGATCAGCATGTTTAGAATTATCGACTTCAGATAATGCCATAGGTGAAAACACAAAAAACATGGCGATAACCATCGTTAAGATAATGCCATAAGGTGTTTTTTTAGGCTTTAACTTATGACTCAATATATTGTTCAAAATTGCTTTATTCATTATAGCTTCCATTTAATAAGCTTCTATTTAATAAGCTCGACGTAATGTTCACATCCGTCTTACAAACCAAGTGCTTTAACGATTATTTGCTACTTTTATCCAGTTCAAAACGAATAATATTGCGAACGCCTGTAACAGCCTGCGCCTTACCATCCATTATTTTGGGCTTGTACTTAAACCTTTTAACAGCATTCATCGCGGCTCGGTTAAAGATATTAGGCGGGTTAGCATCAATAACTTTTGGATCAATAACGGTTCCTAATGCCGTCACTGTAAACTCAACCGTCACATGCCCTTCAATGCCTTTTTGCAATGCACGTCTAGGATACTGCGGGGCTACTTTTACAATGGGTAAAAAATCACCATCGCCGCCTGATCCCTTCAGTCCCGCCTCTATATTGAGATCAGGCGATAGGTCAATGGAACCCATATCGAATGCATTCGCTGATTTAGCTTGCATACTCGGCTTGGGCAGATCCGGTTTTGGGGGCTCAACCGGCGGGGCCGGTGGCTTATTAACCTTTCGTTGCTTGGTCTGAACGTCGTCATCTTGTGAGACATCAACAAACTCAATTAATCGGCCATAACTTTCTTCATTGACTACCGAGTTGCCTGAAGAAATTAACGTTTGCATCATCCAAAAAACCGCAAACGTCGCAACGGCTGCAACCATAATTGCAAATAACCACCTGACGAAAGGATTTACGCCTTGAGATAGCATGCTATTTCTTCTCTGTGGCCAGTGAAACATCTGTAACACCCGCCTCCCGTGCGGCATCCATAACGGCTACTAAGGTTTTCGTTCTCGCTTCTTCGTCTGCTTGAACAACCACAGTACCTTGTGGATTTTCTGCATGTAGACGCTCAATGTTTGCGCGAACCTGCCCTTCATCAATTTTACGTTTATTAATCCAAATTTCGCCTAAATCATTAATGGCAATTAAGATACTTGCTCTCGGTTTAGCGGTAGAAGTACTGGCATCAGGACGATTCACTTCAATGCCCGATTCTTTTACAAATGATGCAGTAACAATAAAGAAAATCAGCATAATAAAAACGACGTCCAGCATGGGCGTAATATCAATACCGTCTTCGTTGTTTTCTACTGCTAAGTTTGAGAATCCACGTCTCATACTTTTATCCTCAATTTAATTAGTGCTTTAAAAAAATAACATTGAAAACAGATGAGTAATCACTGTTCAACAATTAATAATTTCTAATGGTCAAACGTCATCTTATCTTCAAGCTGAGCCTTTTGACGTTGGATATAACGTTGTAATAACGACAACGCAAATACCCCGGTAATCGCACCTACCATCCCTGCCATGGTAGGAATAGTTGCTTTTGAAATGCCTGATGCCATCGCTTTTGGACTGCCACTGCCTAAAAAAGCCATAATATCGAACACTTCAATCATGCCCGTAACCGTGCCTAATAGACCAAATAATGGACACAGTCCGACGAGCATTTTTATCGTCGTCATATTGGTTTCTAGTCCCATTCTCACTTGGCTCGTTAAGTCATCTCTCACTTGATGAGCATGCCAAGAAGTTCGTTCTTTTCGACTTTCCCACTCATCAACCGCCTGAGAAAGCTGAGGACGATAAGTAAAAGAGAAAAAAACGATTCGCTCTAAAATAAATAACCACAATAAAAAGATCACCAATAGCAGGGCGAACAATACATCGCCGCCACGCTCCATAAATAAATAAACCTGATCAATCGCTGTAAACATATCGATTAAGCCTTCGCTAGAGATAACTGTTCAGATTTTCGCGCTAATATACCCGTCGCTCTTTCTTCTAAAATAGTAATCAATGCACGACTGCGGTTGTTGGTCATAGTGTGTAAAAACACACAAGGGATCGCAGCAACAAGACCCAGTACTGTTGTAACTAACGCTTGGGAAATACCCCCTGCCATTAATTTAGGATCACCGGTTCCAAATAAAGACATCGTCTCGAACACATCAATCATGCCCGTCACCGTGCCTAACAAACCCAGCAAAGGGGCAACCACTGAAATGATTTTGATCCAATTAATTCCACGGGTAAGACTGGGAATTTCAGATGAGATTGCTTCACTCAAGTGCAGTTCTAATGTTTCAACATCGGTATTACCATTATCTTGATACACCTTCATAATTCGGCCCAACGCATTATCATTATTAGCATTCTCATAACCAGAGGCATTGTTCATTTGCTTCTTCATACGCGCGGTTTCAGCCGTTAGCTTAATCATTCTCCAAATCGCTAATAACACACCAATAACTGCCAATGACAGAATAATGTAGCCGACCACACCCCCTTGGTCGATTCGCTCCCCTAGGCCAGCGGATTGACCCATTATTTTTAACAACTGCCCCCGAGAAGGATCAATCCAAAAACCTGAAAAGTTCGTTTCTGTTTCTGACGATTGTGCAGATTCTAGATCAGATGCGGGGCCGTTATAACGTCTGCCTGGCTGAGACGCAAGTTCAACTAATTTTTGTGACTCATAATCGAAGGTCAGGTACTGGCCCTGTGAAATTGCATTAAAACTGCCTAGACGAACCACCTGTTTTTTAACCGTATCACCGGTCGGTAATACAACGTCTGCTTGATAACTTGAGACTTTTCCAGATAACGTCATTTCACGCTGCATCTCGAACCATAGTTGCTCAAGTTCTTCTATTGATGGCAGTTTAGAGCTGGAACCTGCCGTTGCAATCAACTCATCTAAAAACTGTTCGCGGCCTGCGGTTGCCGGATTTTCATTCAACTCAGACGTAATTAAAGAACCTTCAAAGATACCTTTACTGTCCCCAGCAACTTGCTGTAATACACCAAATAATTCTTTTAAACTGCCTAAGCGATTGGTTAATCGTTCTTGTGCTTCTGTAATATTGCTTTCGTTAGTCGCAAACGTAGCTTCTTTTGTTGCACTGTCCTTTTCTAATGATGTGCGCTGATCTTTAGCCGCTTGCAACATATTTTGTTGCTGCTGTTTGTCAGAGTTGAAACGCTGCATACGCGTTCTAAATTCACTGTCATCACGAGCTTGACCCTGCTTAACAAGATTCAATAATGAATCAACATCGATGCTTTCAGCATAAGATAGATTGACCAGTGTCAAAGACGCACTGATGCCGACGACCATAGTAAAGGCCCATTTTTTTACTTGGGACAGTTTTTTAGAGATTAAAGCAGTCATTATTTAATCTCTCCATAGGCAATATTGGAATTGGCTAGTGAGGTTGTCATGGATGGCGCCGCAACAGGAATTTTAATAAGGCTTGGGGCCGCTTGTTCACGCGCAATGCGCAGTGCCGTATTTAATTTACCTTTGTAATCAGCGCCTAAAGGTTTCCACTCTGTAGCTTTCTGATCCCAAATACCCAAACTCTCTCCATCTAAAGATAAGAACATTAAACTAATGCGACCCACTCGTAAGAAATCAACTTCACGTTCGCCAGATTTGTCCGCTGATGAACCGGCTAAGTTAATAGTGCTACGATAGGTTTTGATCGTACGTCCATAATCCATTTCTTTTTGATAGGCATCCATGACATTGCGATATTTTTCAGCAACGGTTACGTCAGAGCGAACCATCAAGTCTTTTAGGTTGGCAACGCGATCTCGACGCTCTTCTTTTTGAAAAGGAACATCCGCTTCAACAAATCGATCTAAAGCATCTATCATGCGCAACATTAACGGGGTAATTTGACGTTCAATGAGCGTTACTTTGCGGATGCTTTTTTCGATATCATCTTTTTCAGAGTTTTGATCTACTAGCTGCTTATTCAGCTGTTTTACATAAACTTCTAGGCCTTCAATCTCTTTGCTCACACTGCGATATTCACGTTCACTGCGGCGAATATCAGCATCAATAACATCGATAGTTAACTGCGACTGAATGGCTTTATCGGCACGCTGCTCACCTTTTGCTAATATTGAATTCAATGCTTTACCTGTTTCCAGACGTTCCAGTGAATTTGCTGAGAAAACAATAGGAGCAGCCAATAATGCGCCTGAGGTAA
>JBNMOT010000077.1:0-16129 GCA_051275515.1 Oleispira sp.
GATTTTATTATGTAAACCCTGCCCGCCAGCACGATCTGCCTAGATACCGATTAGCCGCTTTGGCCTATCATGAAGCGCTTCCTGGGCATCATATGCAAATTGCTTTGGCCCGCGAAAATGATAATCTTCCTAACTTCCGTCGTTTAATGAACTTTACCGCATTCAGTGAAGGCTGGGCGTTATACGCAGAAAAGCTCGCCGATGAGATGGGCGGCTATACTTCAAACGAAGAGCGCTATGGCCAATTAATTATGGAATTATGGCGTGCAGTCCGCTTAGTCATTGATACGGGCTTGCATTCAAAAGACTGGAGCAAAGCGCAAGCATTAGAGTATCGCTTAGCGAATACGCCTTTTTCTGAGTTGGATTCTATTCATGCGATTGAGCGCTATTTAGTCATGCCGGGGCAAGCAACCAGTTATAAAATTGGTGCTTTAGAAATCGAACGTTTACGACGTAAATCAGAAAATACGCTTGGCAAAAAATTCTCTTTACCAGAATTTCACCACGTTATTCTAGGTCAAGGCGCACTGCCTTTGGATATTTTAGAACAGCAAGTTGAGCAGTGGATTGATCACAAAGCTCGTTGATGTGAAAAAGCGTTAATGCCATAAATTACAGACACAAAAAAGGGCTTCAATTGAAGCCCTTTTTTATCATTAACAACTACTCAGCAGAATCACACAGATTGAACTTCACTTCACGTAAGACCGGAGTAATGTTAGCAATAGTGATCGTCACAGGCTGTTCTAAACGATACGTTTTCTCACCAAACTTGTGAGTCATCGTTTTGGTATCAAATTTCCATTCTTTATTACGGCGAACATCAACCTGGCCTTCAATACCGCAATTATCTAGGCGAACCGTAAAACCACCGCTATTGACCTGAACGATTTGTCCCGTTCGCTTTAGACCTTCTTTACTGACGCTATTGTCTTCTTTTTCTAACGCAAACTGACGATGCAACCATTCAGCTTTCAACCACTGATCAGCCTGCCAAGAGGCCATGCGACTGCTGTTTTGAGCTTTACCCAGTTGGTCTAAAACCTCTGCAGAAATTACATCCATTTTACTGTCGAATAAATAAGACTTAACCAAACGATGAACCAGCAGATCATTGTATTTTCGAATCGGTGACGTAAACGTTGTATACGCAGCCAATCCCATACCCACATGAGGCTTAGAATCAGTGCCAAATTTACTGCGCTCAAGCTGACGCGCCAAAATTGCTTGCAAAGGGAGTTCAAAGCTATTGCCATCAGCCTCGGGATTGCCCGCAGCGATCAATTGCTGAATCTCAATAAAACCTTCAAGGGTCGATATTTTTTCTGGGTTAGTAACATTCAACTGCTCTTTCACCAGCGCCCGCGCTTCGCCTTGGCGTTCAGAGCGTATGCCTGCGTGCTGGATAAATAACCCGTGTTCTTGTTGCGCTAAAAAATCAGCAACACTGCGATTCACCGCAATCATACTTTCTTCAACAAGTTTGTGAGCAATATTGCGTTCAGTGGAGACTATTTGATCAATTTTACCTTGATCATTTAAGAATGCTTTGTACTCAGTGCGATCGTTCAGTACAAGATTGTGCTTTCGTCGATTACGATTCAAAGCAAGCGCACAAAGATTCAATTCACTGAGTACCGGCTTACTCAATTCATTGAGTTGATCATCATTAGTGACCGCATCACTTAAAAAAGCGGCAACCTGTAGGTAACTTAACTTAGCTTTTGATTCGATCAACGCGGATTCTAAGCGATAGTCAGTAATCTCACCCTGCTCAGAAATGGTTAGTTTACACACTAACGCAGGTCGAACTTGATTAGGCAGTAATGAAAAAGCACCTTCCGATAGAGCACTCGGCAACATAGGAATCATGTTATCGATAAAATAACTCGAAGTACCCCTGCGCAGCGCTTCTTTATCTAAATCTGAACCAGGCTTAATTGCACAACTAGGATCCGCAATCGCCACTTGCAAACACCAGCCAGAATCTGTTTTCTGGCAAAATAAAGCATCATCTAAGTCACGGCTCATCGCCGAATCGATCGTTAACCAATGCAGTGCCGTTAAATCATTACGAGGCTCTGCGGAGGTTGCTTGATCCATCACTGATAATAAAGCTTGAGCTTCATTTTGGCAGTCTTCAGAAAACTCACCGGCAAGATCCCATTTGCGCACCATCATATTACTTTCAACGTGACGGTCACGGGTCTGGCCGATTACTTCGACGACTTGAGCTTGGACTTTACCATGGGGATAAGGATGCTGAGAAATTTTACAACCCACTAGATCGCCGTCTTTAGCACCATTGCGCTGGGCAGGAGGTACAAACACCCAACGATTAAAAGTTGGATGGTCAGGAGAAATAAAATGGCCCTTACCTTTAACAATGTATTGGCCAATAAATTCATCTTGAGAGGATGAAATTAACTTTTCAATAATAGCCTGGCTTTTACCTTCTTTGGTCTCTTCGACCTTAAAAGCGATCATATCCCCAGACAATACTTTATCCATTTCATCAGGGTTTAGGAAAAACTGTTGGTTATCGTCGGTATTCACAAAGCCATAACGACCGCCAGTGGCACGAACCTTACCCTCATGACGAGGAATACTAGAGTGAATTTCTTGCTTTAGTGACTTAAGTTGAGACAGTGCATCGATGTTTAACATTGAAACTTCTTCTACTAACGATATTAAAAGAAGCAGTTTAATGGCTTAGAGCAGACTAAGCCAGCAAATAACAAATAGTTAACAAAGAGAGGGGCGCTCGCCGTAACGCTAATACTTCACACTTGCACCGATGCGCCAATATAGACTTTGCTCTGGTGTTGCTCTAACGGATAACACCGCCTCGTCATAAGCACGTATACTGCGATTGCGCAGCTGACCGAACTCTCCATTGAGCCATACGTTACCGCGCCAGTGAAAGTTAGCACCCACACCCAATTGCCAGTTACGATATTGTAGGCTTACCACTTTTTGCGTGGTGGCTGTTTTTATTTCTTCCTTCCACAGCCCCCCTGCTGGCTTGATCAAGAGGTAGCTTTGCAAGGTGCTGCTTAAGTAATGCTTTATATTAATATTCGGAAAACCCAACTCAACCCACGTTCTATTGGATGCCTGAAAACCAACACCTAATACCGGGCGCACATTATAATCACCAAAAGCGCGATCGACGGTCAAGCCGAATTGCCAAAAGCCACCGCTATCCCATAAATGACGTCCGACCAAAGAAGCATTGAGCCCAATATAGTCAATGCCGATATTGCCACCGCTGGTCATTAGCCCTGGCTCAAGATCAACCATGAATACATTTTTTCTACCTCGTTGTTGCTCATATTGAATCGGCATCGATAACCACACATACTCATTTTGAGCAGCCGTTGATCCGCGCCAATCAAATTCAGTAACATCAAGATGAAAGTAAGAACTGAACGTTTCAACGTGACCATTTTTTCGTTCCAATGGCAAGGTTAAAGAATTTTTACTGGCCGCAAACTTTTGCCCAGGGCCAGAGCTCAATGAACTTAAGATCTCACTGCCCATGTAAATACCAGCATCTAAGTCTTGCATGTATGACTTCGATGCTTGCGCGATATTACTCATACTTAAAGCCACTAGCAGCACAGTGGCCGTCATACTCAGGCTAAACCGATGTATTTTAATCATTTTGATATTCATTAAATGTTTTTTGCACACTTGCATAACTGGCCAACGCACCTGTCTGTAATTCATTGTTTCTTACCGTGTCTAATGCCTCTAAAACCTTTAAGACTTGCTCAAAGCCCTTAACTAGATCGGCTGGAGCATAGGTTTCCTTTAATATTTCAGTGTAGCCGCTAACAAACTCATAGGCTTCAGTTTCTTTACGACGAGAATCTACCGTACTCGCTTCATCCATTCGCTGGAGGACATCGACGGTAGCCATCAAGCTCTTAGCGCCTTCATTATCACCATCGATTGCCTCAGCCATAATGAAATCGTTCAGAAAGTGTACGGCCTGAGAAATTTGAGAAGTGGATTCGTCGGCTTTAACCCCTCCCAACGATCGGAATTCTGTTTCATTGATGAAGCCATCTTGATAAAGGCGTTCAGTAAGCGCAGGCATATCACTGGATTTTACATTACTGGAGAAATACTCGGCCGAGATCATGTCTAGCTTAGCGCCTTTGTACGACAGCGAGACACTATCTCTGGAACCTGAACCAGGAAGAGAATCAACAATTCGCTGCTGGCTCGAAGCGTTACTGTCATTGGCAGGTTTGCCGTTGAGCATATTAAGTAAGCCTTGATAAGACGGAGCCTGATTATTAATATCCATAAATAAATCCTAACTGAGTACGCGTTCAGTACTCAGCAAGATACAGACCAACAAATGTTAATTGCTAATTTTTAACAGAATTACCGTCTTTATGTCGCGATAATAATGATGAACCGTAGAGGTTGCGTATAAGAAACTCATATTAAAAAATACAGGATATTGGCCTTGATGCCATTATATTGTCGACTTTCAACTCAAAAATAGAATAATTAGCGGCAAATAGTTGCCGCGCATAAAAGTTTCCATCAATGACATTGACCCCGTATCTAAGAAAAATTAGCCATATCAGCAAAGCTGATCTTAGATAATGAGTCTCTGTCTATTAATGTTTCTTGGGCGTAACAGAGGATTTTGTACGGCCTGATTTTTTAGTCATCCCAGCTTTTTGACTCTGTTTCATCAATTTAGCTCGAATACTGTGCATACCAAAATAAATAGAGAACAATACAATGGGCATGGCAATACCGGTGGCAATATCTTTTTGTACCGGGATACCCAGCGCTATCATAGCGTCAAATCCATACCCCATAAGCGACAGTGCGTAATAGCCAATCGCCACCACGGAAAGGCCTTCAACCGTCTGTTGCAAACGCAATTGCAAATGGCTGCGGCGGTTCATTGAGGTTAATAAGTTCTGGTTTTGCGCTTCAATCGATACTTCAACCCGAGTTCTTAATAAGCTTGTTGTCCTGTGTATTCGACGGGATAAGTCTTCTAAGCGATCTCGCACCGACTGACAAGTTTTAATACCAGGACTGAGTCGACGCTCTAAAAACTCTTGTAAAGATTGCACGCCGCCCATTTGGGATTCGTGCAACTGATGTAATCGATCCACTACGATGTCGTAATACGCATTGGTAGCAGAAAAACGGAAGTTGGTATCTGATCGATGTTGTTCAATATTGGCGGCTAATTGCGAGAGTTCAGATAATAATAAACGCTCGTCATCTTCACTTTTAATATCGGCAATGCGATGGTTGAGTACAGTAAGATCATTTTCAATTTTCGTAATGGCTGGATTTAATTCACGCGCAATAGGTAAGCCTAATAAGGACATCAACCGATACGTTTCGATCTCAATTAAGCGTTGAACTAAACGACCTTTTTGATAAGGATTGAGTTGATTACCCTGTACAACCATGCGACCAAAACCATCGCTGTGCAGTTTAAACGCAGTCCATGCCGCACCCCGTTCAAACGCAACTTTAGAACCATTCCAGCGCTGACCCTCAAACCACTTATGCAGCTTTTCAACGTTAGGTTCATGCTCGATCAACGCCATATGCAATGCAACAACGACATTACCTGGGATAGTAGCGAGCCAATCTTTAGGAATAAACGATAAAGCATCGGCTGAAAATGGCTCAACATTAGGACAAATAAAAGTAAAATTTGAAAACTCTAAGTGACATTCCCAACGTAATTCAAAACCACCAAAATCCAGATACAAACAAGAAGAATCTGCAGCCGGAGCAGGCATACTGAAACGCTTACACAAGTCGACAACATGCTCATAAACCGCCTGCTTGGCATCACCAAACATCACCGTGAAATGTGTGATTTGACATAGCCCTTCTATCATAGGGGAAGGACGGTCATGTAACTCCTCATATAAAGCAGAGCGCCAAGGATGAACTTGTAAGGTAATGACAGGAGTAGAAATATCTGGGGTAGGGTTTTCATTGATTGTCGAGTTTGCTTTCATAACAGACTCTTGTGCAGACTCCATAGCACTTTCTTGAGCATCACTCTCAGAAGCCTTAGTTTGCAGCAACTCAGAAGTTGACTGTTGTCCTGGTATTGACGTAGCCATTCACAAACTTTCCTTATATATAGTCAGTACATTTTACACGCTTAAGGGGGGGATATTGAATCTTCAGTATTTTTAATTTTACTTTTTAATTCTCGTTAGCTGCTTACGCCTACTCCGTTTATTTTATAATAACAATTTCTCGAAAACGAGTTGAGCCTTAACGAAAAAAACCCAGCATACGCTGGGTTTTTTATTCTGGCATCTCAACTAAAAAATCCGACTAAACAACAAGCACTAAGAAAACTCTTCCATAAAGTCTAGCCCAGCCTGATGACGAATTGACTGTCTATGATTTGCCCAAAGCTCTTTGATTTTTTCTTGATTACATTCCTGACGATCAACCAAAACTTTCGTCTGCAACTCACCTTTTTTCACCCCGCCCGCAAGCGGTACTTTACTGAAAACAAACTGATTAGAAATCAAGTCCATAAACGGGCCGGCTTTACTGGTCGGCATAATAAACGACAGTTGCAACCCCAACGCTTCCGTTAAATAGTTAATCACTTCTTTCGAGCGTGTTTCATCCATTTTAGAGAAAGCTTCATCCACTAAAACAGTACGCAGATGAGTATCTCCTTCATTAAAACGAAAAGCAGAGGTAATCGCTGCGCTGCGAATAATATAGGCTGGGGTTTCTAATTGGCCACCTGAACCCGTACCGTATTGGCTTAACGCAATAGGATCTTTATTCAATGGCTGTTTATAAATTTCATAGGCACGGTAGTTACGGTAATCAGAAATGCGTTCAAGCTCTCGCATCGCCTTCACTTCGTCTTCATCAAGTAACATCGCCATTAACTGATCACGTATACGCTGAGAGCTTTTGCTCAAACCCGCATCAAATAATGTTGCGCCATCACCCAGACTTGGGGATTTAATGACTTCTTCAAAGAACTGAAAGTATTCTTTATATTCAGGCACCCATTCCCAATCAAACCAATAGCACTCTTGGTCAGCACCAAACTTATGATGCGCAAGCTCTTTATTTAATCCTTCTAATACGCGCTTACCGTCATTAATTGATTGATAAATTGAGTGGCACAGATTGGTCACAAAGGCGTTATTAAAACTATCTTTCAGACTGGTTAATTTATCTTGTTTTTCTACCAATATATTATTACGCAAGCGGTTATGAACACGATCTACTTCACGTTGTAAACCACAGACGTCTTTGAAGAAAAGAACACCATGTTCTTCGCGATAATTAGGATCATAAACAATCGCATCAATCGTCTGGCACGTTTGATTATGCTCTGCGATATTGCGCTCAATTTCATGGACCTTTGCATTCATTTCGCTGTAGACAGATTTACGATGATTTTCGATCGAATCCGCAGGGCTAGTTTCCGCTTCAGTATCTGCTTCTTGAAGTCGTGCTTCAGAATCAAATTCAGGCCAAACACTGACGATTTTACGTAAGTTATCTTCTTTTTCATCAGCAACATAAGACGTCTCTCCTTGCTGATCACTGAGCTTCTTACACAAACGTTCGCTGTCTTTTAACTGCTGCTGTATTCGCCCCGTTGAGCCATCTAACCGCTGTATTTGCTGATCAAGTTCATCGCCCTTAGTCTTTAAGACGGCAAACTCTTCTTCTAGCGCGGAGAAGTCAGAGAGATCGACCTTATCTAATGTGGCTTCCGCTTGCTGAATGTGATAATGAGTTTCTAAAATATCTTTGATCGAATTAGCAAAGACGACATGGCGTAAATTATTAACCGCTAATAAAATATCTTGTACTTGCTTAGTACTAATTTGCGCGTCATTCGCTTGATCAATCAAGCTGCCCAGTTCAGATTGCTTCGCCGCTAATGCACGTTCACGCGCACCTTGGCCAAAGACCAATTCCGCATCATTTAAATCGCAGCGATAAATCGAATAAGCACCACTACCCAGACCTTCCTTAGTTACACCACGTCGCGTTTGACGCAAAGCAGTCACATCTCGAACTTGTTCAACTGAACCATAGCTCGCTTGTAGGTAATGACGCGCCGTTGCATGATCAAACGACATTACATTAATGATGGAGTTATCAGACAACTTCATGCGATCACAATCTTTCTTTGCCTTGCTGCCTTGTACGACGCGCGCACGGCTGCCACCTTGAATGGAACGAACAATTCGAGCGGCTTCGGCTTCAAATTCTGATTCAACAATAATACTAAAGCGTGCACCGCCGATATATCCTTCGAGGGCGTTTTGCCAATCAGGATCGGTAATTTCAACGTAGTCAGCCAAAACACAAGGCTCGGCTTGTGGGCATTCACGACGGATCGTCTCTAATGCAATGCGCACAAAGTGAGGATAATTAAGCTCTCGCGCTTCCAAACTATCAATATCGTTTTGCTTTTGAGCTATTTGACGCTGAACTTGCTGAAGTTTTTGTTCACGGCGGTCCACCAGCTTAGCCAGCTGATCACGCAGTGGAATACCTGAACTTTCTAACTCACCACTGAACCAGCGCTCACGCCATTGATTCATTAGTTGTTGATTTTGCTGCGCCGTTTCTAAATGCGCCTCTAATGGACTCAAATCGATCCAATCTTTACCCAGCAAGGTAGGAAAATCAACAGCACCTTCACTGGCAATAGCGGCAACATTTTTAGCCATTTCAATCAGTTTACGCTGGCCTAAAGACGGCAAATCAACCGAAATTGTCGACTTCTGTAGTGACTTATAAAGAGATTCCGTTGCCTGCAAAGAAAACTGCGATGCCTTATCTTGTTCTAACAGCAACAACGCTTGCTGTTGCAGCTGCGCTTTACCGGCTTCAACTTTTTGCTCACACTGATCTTTATCTTGCAGCGCATCAATACCTAATCGCTGAGCTTCCATAGAGATAAGTTGTTCGCGTAATTGACTGCGTCGATCTTGAGACTGCTCACGGTCTTGCTCTGCAGCGGATAAATCATCACGCAAGTGTTGCTGTTTTTCTTTGGCTTTTAAATAAATTTGTTGGTCATTTAAAAAACGACTTTTCGCAGCGGTATATTCAAGCACGTTATAATCAATCCACTGATCAATATACGTTTTCGCCGTCAGTTTTGTTGAACTTAAAACATTGATGGTTTCTTGCAGACGTTTGGCATCAGATTCCATCGAATAAATGGTTTTCATTAAGTCTGATACTGAGCGAATAGCATCACCTAAATCTTTCTTTTCTAAAATTTCATTGGCAACAAAGCCGTTAATACTTTTAACCGGTTTATAAGCCATAAATCGAGAAAAAGTACGCGCGGCGTTCATAGCCTCTCGTTCAGAAACCGCATCATGGCGGCCACGTAAAGCACCGTATAAACGACGAAGGTATTGCTTTTTGGTATCGTATTTCTCGATATTATTAGCATTCATACGGCTTTTAAAATGGTTATTAATTTTATCTAACCCAATAACCTGACGCTTGCCTTCTGGGTCTTCTTGCAGAAAATCAGAGAGGGTTAGTTGCTCACCGGCCATAATATAAAACTGTAAATCATTCTGACGAGCCGCCGTTTGGTTGCCCGATTTTTCAAGCGAAGCACTGATACCAATAACCGCTGTAAAAGCCTCACCCGACTCACCTTCCGTCGGATGATAGATAGCGGCAAGATAACCGACAGCGCCGTTAGGTCGGGCATAACTGCCATCATCACACCCTAATACATAGGACGCCAAAGTACGGACGTTTTTACCGCGGCCACGCTGAGTCGCTTCGTCTTGACCCGGGTTGTAATGGAACAAGGTATCATGGGCGGCCGTCATCACAGTTTGAATCGCATCGGCAGCGGTCGTTTTACCCGAGCCGTTACCACCGGATAATAAATTAATGGGACCAAAATCAAATTCTAACGCAGGAATATTGCCCCAGTTTACGTATACAAATTTCTTTAAAAACACACTCTATTCCTTATTCCGCAAACAGGCTGGTTGTCTTACTTTCTGAATTCTCTTCAGACACGCTGCTAGGCTTTTTTTCTGCCTTATCTTCAGCAACCGCTTCTTTTGTTATCTCTTCACTTTCACTTTCGCTTTCGCTTTCGCTTTCACTTTCGCTTTCACTTTCGCTTTCACGTTCACGTTCACTTGCAGTGTGCGTTTCTTCCGATGAATCGGTGTTTTCTAATGCTGAACTGTCTTCGCTTATATCTGAAGAGCCTTCTTCTGCGGAACCATCATCCACAGAATCGTCAGTGGAGTTTTGCTCATTTTCAATCAAGTCGGTTAATACTTGCTCGCTCACATAGCTCATGATCATAGGACGAATACGCATCCACATATCACCATCATCCAAACGGTCTTCGTTGGCAATTTGTATCAAGCGCAATTGTTTTAGGCGGCGAAAGAGCTGCTTACGCTCCGTCATATTTTCCGGCAACGTACGTTTTAATAAATTCTTAATCGCAATACTTAACGACTCTAGCGAGACCATCACACAGCCTTGCTCATCGACCTGACCTTCACGCAAGGCTTTATCGTACTGAGCACGCAATACCAAAATCAGTGCCACTTCATTTTGATTCAAGCGCATGCGTAAGCCTGGGCTTTGAATGGCATTGGGCTCATCCTGCACACCAGGAATTTGAGCACCCGGTGGGTATAATCGAATAAACTGAAAACGCTTATCGTGTTGAACGCGAACACCGATTAATTCTAAGTAATCAGAAACAATTTCTTCTAAGCGTAAGTAGCGATCGTAAAGTTGTTGCTCAACCTGACTCTCATCGCGACAAATCACACCATAATCTAATAAGCGAATTAATAACTCAGACAGCTCACGGCGATCTAAGCCTTGTTTCTCTAATTTTTGCTCAATAAAATGCAGCATTATTTTTTCTCTCTTCTATTGAGCACTATGATTGAACATTTGGGCGGCTAGTGTGAATAATTTCCACCGTAAAGTGGTCTTTTTGGCTAAAATATTGTGGCGCAATAGCCGCATTTTTTAGATCATCTCTTGCGGTGCCTTGATACGTCATGACAAATTCAAAGTCTGATGACAAACCGCTGGTCGACGCCAAGCCAATCGCATTGGCTACCGCTAAAAAGTCTTTTGCACTTTCAATCGGTAAGTCTTTGGTTGAAATAACCCCCCCCGCCAGCAAATGCTTATGCATGTAAGATCGCAAAGAATTATTATTAATAAAGAAGGCTTGATCTAATACCTGCTGCACATAAATATCTTTTCGTGCATCCATATCAAACGCGTCATTACCTTCATCCAAATCGGCTTC
Organism: Oleispira sp.; assembly: GCA_051275515.1. GTDB lineage: Bacteria > Pseudomonadota > Gammaproteobacteria > Pseudomonadales > Oceanobacteraceae > Oleispira. Next base: position 11,345 of record JBNMOT010000077.1, read on the forward strand.
AATAATTCGACGTTTGCGCGGAGCGGCTAAACGAACTTGTGCAGGATCGACCAAGGTTACTTCAGGTACGCTCATTAGCTGACCTGCGGCCATCAGTTGCGCATCCTGTTGTTCAGGGGTTAATTCAGATAATTGCTTGCACACGCTCAATACATCATTGTGCTGCTGCGAGGCGAGATAACTCATTTGGCGAATAATAATATCCGCTCGTTTAGTAAATCCTTGCAGGGCTTTACGCAACGCTGGCAGCATGACATCACTCGCATTTCGAATGCGCTGATCGATACCCTCAAGTATGGTCCATAAAACAGACGTGCCGGGCTGAATGAGTTCTGGTAATAACTCACGTAAACGTCCTTCCGCTTTCGCTTTATACGCTTTGTTCTTATTACGAACTTGCTCCAGTAATGCACTGATTCGATCGCGATGTTTTTCAACATTATCGGCGGATAGCCTTACTGATAAATCGGGCTGAAAACGCTTTTCCATGAAATCAAAAAAATCTTCACTTGCGCGCTGCACCAACATTTGATCATCCATTTCTCGAACCAAATCACGCTTACGTTCTTCCAGTTCAGAAATAACATCGGTAAAGTCACTGATAATTCGCTCAGAGTATTCAAAAGCATCTAATAAGTCGTAGACTTCCCCTCGCTCTAAAAAAGCTTCTAAGGAATTACGCGTATTTCGAGTATTTCGATGACGAGTTCGCGCGGAAGCACGACTTTCTGAAATAAAGGGATCAACAAACTGACGACCAAAACGACTAAAAGCAAAGGTGCTCTGAAGAGTCGCTTCATCCACCTGCTTTTCCATCCAGCCAAATTCTAGTAACTGATTCAGTACCCAGCCTGCCTGCTCGCGACTATTGCGGAAACGACTGTCTTTAGAGCTGTCTTTATTCGCGCCGTCTTTACTAGAAGCTTTCACTGGCTCATCACTATCATCGCCATCGGCCAGTATCGGAGCACGCACTAACGCTTCTTGGAAGATTTCAATCACAACGTCGCGCTGTAAAGCCTGACCATAATCGGCGCTGCTACTGCTGTAAAGACGCTGGTAGAGTTCTTTTAGACACTCTAATACCTGAGCGCGGTATTTGCTCGTTAAAGGTCTGAAAAACTGCACCCGTTCTTGATCAAAAAACATACAAAGTATATTGCCAGTTAAATTCGAATCACATAGATTAATCAAAGCAGCAGCTCAAGGCTAGTATTGCTTCATAGTGATTTGAGATTTGTTACGAATTAGATGCACTATCACAACTAATACGTAATTCTTATGCCAATTCTGTTGATTTTATCGTTGATCAATTATTAATTATTAAGAAATAGTCAGGATCACTTGACCGAATCTAAAGACAAGGGATTATCAGCCAAGGAGTCAGAACCGCCATTTTCACCCTGTCACACAGCAGCAGACCTAACACTGTTCATTGAAACACCCATGAACACAGGGTTGGGGTCTATATTTATTATATCACTTGCACTTTTTTCGACGGGTTTCTCGTTTTATTTCATAATTAGCCAAGGCCTTTCGCATTTTCATTAAACCTTGACGCTGAGTACGTTTTCTAAAGGCAAGAGACTCGTTAGCTTGGGCTTTTTGACAGACTAACGTCTTGTTTTCGATCGCGACTAGTCGCTTTTTTCTCTTTTTATTTTTTTTCACCCGAGCTTTAGCTTCTTTATCTCGTATTATTTCACGCTTGAGACGCTCTATTTTGAGCTTTTCTGCGATAGCGTTGAGATCTTTTGATTTTTTATACTCAGCAGTACTAGAAGAAGCGGTATTATTAACTGAGTGAGCATAACCCGATGAGCCCTTTATTTTATCAGGACGGTCGGAAAACTGAGGGCGTCCCTGTGAATCAACCCATTGGTATATTTCACTTGAACTGTGTGGGCTGTATAAAAAAGCCCAATACACGATTAATGATAAAACCTTAAATAACTTAAATAACATACATCCCTCTACTATTTGCCGCTAAGGCTCATATCACCATCCTAGTGACATAGTTTCATATACTTTAATACTGTTTAAATCATAGCCAATCTCCAGCATTGGTCACTCATTCTTTATTCGTATTTCTTGCTTGGCAAAGTCAATTAATCTCTGCTGGTTTAAACTTATTCACTGAAAAAAAGACTAAGCTGATTTTGCATCGCTTCGTTCAAATGGCACGTCACGTACTTACCATTTTTTTCGACACTGACTAAGCCAGCATCCACTAATTCCTTTACATGATGCGATACCGTCGGTGCACCGACACTTAACTTGCCAATCAAATCTGCAATACCACAGCCCGCTTCCGGCGCTGCAATACCCGAATGACGATGAGCCAGAACTTCTAAATAAATCTGTAACCGATTGGGGTTCGACAGCGCTTTAAACGCACGACTCAGGGTCTTTACATCGATTTTCTCACTAGCAATCACCACGACAGCCCACTTTCATTAAAACAATAATTCAGTGTAACCATATTCCTTTGAGATTAATAGTTTGACAACTATCGAAGTGTATTTTAGAGTCTAATCAGTTCGATACCTATCGAAATATAGAACTGTATGATCTATAAACCGATACAAAACCGATAAATAATTACAACAGGACTCATCCATGACTCGTCTTAGCGATAAAACTGCACTCATCACTGGCGCCTCAAGTAGCATCGGCGCAAAGGCGAGCAAATGAAAATATTAATTGTAGGCGCTGGCGCGGTAGGCTTGGTATATGGCCATCATTTTACCCATGCGGGTCATCAGGTTACTTTTTTGGTAAAAGAAAAGTACCAGCAGACACTTGCAGCCGATAAGCAAAAAGGGGTTGTACTGTATCACCTCAATAAAGACAAACATCTACAATCGCCATTACGATTTACAAACTTCACAACCATCACTGAGTGGGATGATGCGAATGGCTTTGATCTGATTGCGCTGAGTATTTCATCAAATGCTCTGCGTCAGCTGCCGTTATCTATCATCAATGACAAAATTGAAGGTTCGATGAATGCGGCAAGTTTATTAATGCTACACCCCAGTGAAGAAGATTTGGCCTACCTCACATCCGTGATTGCCAAAGAACATATCCTGCAAGGCATGATCACCCTGATCAGCTATCAAACCGATTATATTAACGAAGGTATCAACCCTGCGGGGACTGCCTATTATTTACCGCCCCTGCCAATGCCTATTTCAACCAGTCAGTCGCTACCACAGCAGACACAAGATAGCTTTAAACTTAAACAAGTGGTCACTCTGTTTAATCAATCAGGGATTAAAGCGAAAGCCGTGAACAGTACATTGGATGAATCACAGTTGATATCGGCGTTCTTAATTACATTTCTCTGCGTCCTAGAAGCGGCTGACTGGCAATTCGAGCGCCTTAAAAATTCAAAGAATTTATTGCAACAACTCAGTGCTGCGCAAACAGCGTTATTGCCGCAAAAGATGATCGCTAACGGTGTCTTAGTTCCTCTTAAAAAGCGACTACTAACCGCGCTATTAAAACCCTGGTTTTATAAAATGTTAATTATAATATCACCGCGCGTAATGCCCTTGCCACTGGAGGCGTACCTTAAAAAGCACTTCCTTAAAGTGCGCCCGCAAACATTAATGTATCTGCAGGAATACCAAGATACCTATCCGTCAAAGGCGTTAGCGGCGTTAGTCGCGCTAATCACGCAAGAGCCCTCTTAATGAAGCTCAAAAAAAAGCACTAAGCAGGCGTATTGAAATTTTTCTGCAGCTCTGCAATATCATCACTATCACTAATAAAGCCAAGGGGATTGATCTCCTTGGCCACATTCGTATAGTTGGGCTCGATCCCATCAAGTCGCGCTTGCGCCGTGGGTAATTTAATACTGAAGCGAACCCCCAAAATATCCAGCAGGTTAAAAACCACATAATGAGTTTTATTACCGCCCCGCTTCGGCTGCACATCAAGACTCCAACACGGCGGTAATAATGCCTCGCCACGTTTAGGCGGTTGGACAAAACTCTCACTCTTTTTATACTCATTGTCACAACTAAAACGGACAGTCTCTGTCATTCGCTGAGAGGATATTTCAAGTGATTCAATCGCCGCAGGATATTGCCAGCGCTGCGAGCTTTGTTTTTCACTACTCTCATCAAGCTCATCAAGGCCATCATGCTCGATATAAGGGCGAAAATCTTGCACGCTGACCTTAACGATTTGAGTATCGACATCACCATTTTTTAAGCTGATTCGAATAGAATAATGGTCAGTCTGGTTATTCACATTTTCCAGTAACAGATGCCCTTCATAGCCTTTCACAATTTCATTAACAAAAAATAACCCTAAACCTTTGCCATGATGTTCACGAGTTTTTCGGGTTGAATACCCTAGCTGAAACAACTTAGCCTTATGCTCATCCAATATTTGTGGGCCACGGTTATAAACCTGAAAGTCGATAAAACTGGCGCTTGCATCACTCTTCAGATCAACACCCTCACGAGCAACAGGGCCTTCAGTAACGGATAACAATATACGATCGGTTTTTTGCTTAAACGCCACCTTGCGTGAAAAGTGCTGAGCATTTTTTAACAGATTCTCTAATATCAAGCGCACATGATTTGAATTCCCTAATAACGCTTGCTTAGAGGCAACCCGAATATTGAACTGATCATCTTGAAAAGACCAAGGCAGTGGCAGATCAACCGAGTTTACTAACGACATATCAATAGCATCAGGCTCATGCACAAGATGAACCAAGGTTGAGGCAACAGACTCTGCACTGGAGAAATCGACCTTAATGATGGCCGC
>JBNMOT010000078.1:0-16103 GCA_051275515.1 Oleispira sp.
ACATCTAATGGATTACCTGCTATAACATTAGATATATTAAACTTTGCTCAACTGCCAGTTAGTATTAGAGTTATTCAGTGGGGAGATAACCCTTGGAAATCTTTAGAGATGTTTTTACCTAAAGCATGTGACTCTGCTGATGATCTCAATCATGAAGTATCTTTTTCCGATGTTATTGATGCGCCTAATTTATCTCAAATAGAAAATGTAACTGAAATTATTTCGTATTGTAGATTCAATGACAATCTTAGTTATTGGGATACGTCTAAAATTAAAAATATGAGTAGTATGTTTTTGAATGCGATAGGAACAGCTGATTTATCTCAATGGGATGTCTCTTCTGTTTTGGATATGTCTGGCATGTTTGATTATACACCCCAATTTAATTCGGATATTTCCCAATGGGATGTTTCTAATGTTTTGAACATGTCTGGCATGTTTGCTAAAGCATCACAATTTAATTCGGACCTTTCTCAATGGGATGTTTCTAATGTTTTGTACATGATGGGGATGTTTTATGAACCAGAGAAATTTAATCAGGATATCAGTGAATGGGATGTCGATCAGGTTATTAATTGCTCAGGTTTCAGCTATGACGCTCAACTTTTAACGGATGTCCATACTCCTGATTTTATTTGTGATAGTTCTGAAGTGCTTGGTTTTCTGTAACTGCAATAATAAATCATGCCTACTAATTAGATATGAGTAATAACTCTAAAAATAGTAGACTGCTTCAAAAGAAAAGTAGTTATAAAGTAGTAATATTGGGGTCGATTATTTAATTTTAAAAGACATGTAATATGTCAGGAATCATAATGTAGCCCTATATTACTGGGTATTATTGTTATCTCTTTAGATGAACGAGATTATCGAATAAAATTATCAGAGCAGATTTTAAGTATGTTTGAAAAGTTTATGGATGAAGTTTCATTAGATCTGCCTTGTGGTCCTTTTATCGATGATGATGAAGGGTTGGAAGATGACTTTGTAATGCTAGAAAGTATTGCGCGCATTAATCAAGACTCTTTAACCTTAGAAGGGGATGACGAGGGTGTTGATTGGCGTGACATGCTGGCTCGCTGTGAAGATCTGTCAAAGCAAACCAAAGACGTACGAGTCTATGTGTTTCTTGCGCAAGCAGCTTTGCATCTTAAGCGTTTACCTGGGTTGGCCGGTGCTGTTCGTCTGATTAAATCAACTCTGTCGGAGTATTGGGCAGAAGCTCATCCGATATTAGATGATGCAAAAGATGAAACTCCTTGGCGAGTGATGACCTTAAATGAGTTGTCAGGAGATTCTCTGATCAGCTTACTTATTGCTACGCCTATTGTTGAGTCTAAGCAGGCAGGTAGCTTCACGCTAAGAGATATTAAGTTAGCAAGAGGTGAAATTCAGTTAGTAGAAGGCTCTGAAGAAACGATTCCTGAAATGGGTTTGGTAGAAGCGGCTTTTCAAGAGTGTGATCAAAAAGTCTTGCTCGCATCGTTAAATCTCGTTCATCAGATTCAAGATGATATCACTCAGTTAAAAAATCAGTTAGCCGCGAGTGAGTGCGGACATACTCGTTATGACTGGGATAAATTAATAAGTAATTTAAAGTATATATCGGGTGTGTACTCCCAATACGTCACTGTGTCTGTTGAAGCAACAGAGGAAGAGAGCGAAGGTGAGTTTGAGCGTGAACCTGGAGCAAGCGACATGGAAGTAATGGTTAAAAGTAGCGGCATTAATAATCGGACGGATGTTTTAGAGGCGTTAGGAAAAATTTGTGAATATTACGCAAAATACGAGCCGTCGAGCCCTGTTCCAATTTTAGTAGAAAGAACAAAAAAATTAGTCACGATGGACTTTATGTCCATTATGAAAGAACTCAGCCCTGAAGGGGTGAAGCAAGTTGAGTTAATTGCGGGTGTTGATGCTAATAACTAGCAAGTGCTAGGTATTGGTTGTATGTGTTAAACAGCAGTGTCTTATCGCAAGCGCTGGAATGGATTAAAATACACTATTTCGAGGAAAGGAAATGAGCAGTCAAAAATTTATTGGCAGAAATAGAGCTCCACGTGTTCAGATTGAATATGATGTAGAGCTGTATGGTGCAGAAAAGAAAGTACAGGTTCCATTTGTGATGGGCGTGTTGTCTGATTTATCTGGCAAAAATAACAGTGAACTGCCGGGTATTCATGAACGTGAATTCTCTGATATCAGTGTTGATAATTTTGATGATCGTTTAAAAGCAATGAAGCCTAGAGTTGCTTTTAATGTTCCAAATTTAATCAGCGACAAAGGCGGCGATCTTGCTGTCGATATTACTTTTGAAGATATGCATGATTTCTCTCCTGGCCAAATCGCTAAGAAAGTTGCGGGTCTTGACGAGTTATTAGAGGCACGTACTCAGCTGGCTAACCTGGTGACTTATATGGATGGTAAAGCGGGTGCAGAAGAACTGATTACTAAAATTTTAGGTGACCAAGCGTTATTACAATCCTTGGTTGGTAGTAAAGCCCCAGAGATTGAGGAAGTTTAATTATGTCTGAAGTCGAAGCTCCTGAGAAGTTACAAGAAGCAACGGAAACGATTGCTGCAGACGATTTTTCTGCATTATTACAGCAAGAGTTTAAACCAAAATCTGAGCGTGCTTCTGAAGCAGTCACCTCTGCTGTTCAGACGCTTGCTGAAAACGTATTGTCTAACGTCAATATCGTACCCGAAGATGCGGTTGCTACTATTAAGCAATTGATCGCAAGCATTGATGAAAAACTCAATGCTCAGGTCAATGCTATTTTACACCATGATGATTTTCAAAAACTTGAAGGTTCATGGAGAGGCTTGCATCACTTAGTTAATAATACTGAGACCGATGAGCAGCTAAAAATTAGTGTGATGAACGCTTCTAAAGACGATTTGCGTAAAAACTTAAAGAAATTTAAGGGAACCGCTTGGGATCAAAGTCCAATGTTCAAACGCATTTATGAAGAAGAATTTGGTCAGCTAGGGGGCGAACCGTATGGTTGTTTGGTCGGTGATTATCACTTTGACCACAGCCCTAAAGATGTGGATATGTTGACGAGTATCTCTAAGATCGCAGCCGCTTCTCATGCGCCGTTTATTACGGGTGCGGGTTCAGAAGTTATGGGTATGGATTCTTGGCAGGAACTGTCCAATCCTCGTGATTTAACTAATATTTTCTCTACGCCAGATTACGCGCCTTGGCGCTCTCTACGAGAATCTTCTGATTCTCGCTACCTTGCGCTAACAATGCCTCGCTTCTTGGCGCGTTTGCCTTATGGTGAAGCGACGGATCCGGTTGATGAGTTTGCTTTCGAAGAACTAACAGGTTCTGGCGATACGGGTAATTATTGCTGGGCCAACTCGGCTTTCGCGATGGCGGTTAACATTAACCGTGCTTTTAAAGAGTATGGCTGGTGTTCTCGTATTCGGGGTGTTGAGTCGGGCGGTTTGGTAGAAGGTCTTCCGTGTCATACATTCCCATCTGATGATGGCGGTGTTGATATGAAGTGCCCTACGGAAGTTGCTATTAGCGATCGCCGTGAAGCTGAATTATCTAGTAATGGTTTTATGCCATTACTACACAGAAAAAATACGGACATGGCCGCCTTTATTGGTGCCCAGTCTTTGCATAAGCCTGCTGAGTTTGATGACCCTGATGCCACTTCCAGTGCGGCTTTGGGTGCTCGTCTTCCTTACTTGTTTTCAACGTGTCGTTTTGCTCATTACTTAAAGTGTATTGTGCGTGACAAGATCGGTACTTTTGCTGATCGTGCTGATATGCAGCGTTGGTTACAAAACTGGGTTATGCAGTATGTGGACGGTAGCCCTGAAACATCAACAGAAGAAACTAAGGCTAGAAAGCCTCTAGCGGAAGCAGAAGTAATTGTGGCAGAAATTGAAGGTTCGCCTGGTTATTATGCGGCTAAGTTTTCTTTGCGACCTCACTACCAGTTAGAAGGTTTGACGGTGTCGTTGAGCTTGGTTTCTAAATTGCCTTCGGGCAAATCGTAGTTTTTTACTGCTATATCATCGCCAATTGATATAGCTTCTCTATAACCTTTAAAAAAAGGAATTTACCATGGCTTCGGATATGTTTATCAAGATAGGAAGTATTAAAGGCGAATCTAAGGACAACGTTCATGCAGATGAAATCGATGTTCTAAGCTGGGACTGGGGCATGAGCCAAAGCGGGTCTATGCATGTTGGCGGTGGCGGTGGTTCTGGTCGTGTTAGCGTGCAGGATTTGGTAATTGTTAAAAAGGTTGATCGTGCATCTGCAACCTTGATGGCTCATTGTGCATCGGGTGAACACGTTCCTGAAGTCATTTTAACGGTACGTAAATCAGGTAAATCTGCTTTAGAGTATCTTAAAATTACGTTGAAGCGCGCAATCGTTTCAAACGTTACTGTAGGGGGTTCTGGTGACATTTCTGAAACGGTTACTTTGAACTTTGCAGAATATAAAGTTGAATACACTCCTCAGAAAGAAGATGGTTCTGGTGAAGCAGCGGTTGAAACGGGTTTCAACATCGAGAAAAACATTGCTGTTTAATGTTTAATTAAATACGCAGTATGTAAATGAAAACCCGCTTATGGCGGGTTTTTTAGTGTTAGGGTTTTTAATAATAATACTTAAGCTTAAAAGCCTTTAGATTCTAATAAAACTTTTTGATCGGCTATGTGCGTCGGAGAGCCAGCCCAAGTTGTCCAGCCTAGTTGTGATTGCACTCCTAGCTGAAATTTGGGTACATGGTGTGACTTAAGTTCCAGTTCTATATCCCAGTCATGTTCATCATTACTATAGAGGCGAATCATTTCACGCAGTTGCTGAAATAGATCAGTATTGGGCAGTAGTTGATAAAAATCTATAATACTTAATGGGCCAATTTTCACAGTAAATTTGTGCTGAACATCAAAAACCTTTTCTCCTAGGCTCGTATTAACACCTAATTGATTGTTATTTGAAAAAATACCAATATTAAATTGATCTTCTTGTGCTAGTTGTAACCAGCCGCCTGTAAGTTGCTCAATTTTTACGGGGAGTTCTAAAAAATCATGAATTAAACTCTTTAATCCATCAGCTGGTCGCGTCGCCATCGCAAATAAACCGCTGCGATATAGGCGATCCCATTTATTTTTATAAATCGATTGTGCCGTTTGGTTTTCTATTTCATTTGAATGATTGCTATCAAGTTGTGATAAACCAGCTAAGGCACCAATAAACAAATCAAAATCATTTTCACCTGGTCTATCCATTTCTATGCAAGGCTGGATGTTAGCCTCTGCACGGTAAAATAGACTGATCATGCGGTGGTGAAAAACGTCTGCAAAGCGGGCAAATGTCGGGTCTTTAAATTGATGCTCTCGGCTGTGCGCATGCTCGGTAAGGTGGTAAGGCATTGCGCCCATTGGGCCGAAAAGTCCAAAAGATAAGTTAAAAAGCTGATCTTTATCGAAGTCTTCATTGGCAGGAATGAAATGGCTTAGCGGTGAATGAGCAAACGCCATTGAGGGTTGTTGACGTAATACAATGTGTTCTTCTCTTGCTTTCCCGGCTTGGCCTATCTTGGGGTCATCGCAATACTTAGCATCAACAAATCGCAGGGTATTAAAAAGACTGAATTCACTGGGGTCTTTGGTTATTTGGTCAAAAAAACTCATAGTATTGGCTGTCCTCCCGCGGTGGGTGGCCAGGTATGAATTTTTCCACGACGCGTTGACGTTAACGTTAGCTGGGTGAAGCTATTGATCGAGACATATTTTGAAAAGAATTTTTCCAGTACCGCGCCTAATAAGTAGATGCCTTGACCTTCAAAACCACTTTCATCACATTCCAGTTCAATTTCTAAGCCACGACAATAGGCGACTTTGTCGGAGAACATCATCTGGCGATTGACAGGTTTTGAACGAATATTTTTTATTGCTTCAATTTGCTTTTCAATACTCGGGTTTTGAGTATTAGAGTACAGTCTTAATAGCTGTCTGATTTTATCTGCACCTTCATCACTATCGCATAATGACAGATAGTTAAGTGATAATTGGTTTACGAATTGCCAGCTGATTTCAGACGGTGGTTTTGCTTTAATCGGTGTAGATGGACCTGTTATCACTTTAATACTTTCGATCGGGGCGCCAGTCTCAAGAGTAAAGTCAGTAAGTCCACGGCCCGTTGGCATGTGCAGTGGTAGATCCCGGTTTGTGCATAACAAATCAACACCTAGCTGCTTTAAGTCAAACTGATAGGGGGCGTTATTGCTGTCGACAATAGAGAGGTGTATTTCACTGCCTAAATAGCTATTAGAGCGAGCACCAAAGCGTTTCTGCTGACTTGAGTACTGTCTGGGTTTTCTAATGGTGGTAAAAAACCCAGAGTCTATATGATCTTGAGCATGATCTTTATGGGCATAAAAAGGCAGAAAGCTTTGTGAGGTTTGCGCGCCACTTTTATAGCCATTTACCTTGTTGACTTGATATATTTCGTAGTCCATGGGGCGAGTTCTATCAGGGCTTATGTGGTATTGATATTGCCCTTTTTCTAATCGTACTCGTTCACTGTTCTTTTGGAATAGGTTAATTGCAGGCGTACAAAACAATTTGAACTGATCTTGAGTCGTTAGGGTTGTGAGTTCTGAGTAGGACTTATCAAATAATAGGGTTATTTCAATATCATTACCAGAAAAATCCTTTAAAAACTTTTGTAATTTAGTAAATTTAAAGAACAAAAATCGTTTAGGAAAAGTGAAGTATTCTTGCAGTAATCGATAGCCTTGAAAAGATCGGTTGGGATAGGGCAGTAGAGCTTCTTCATCTTCAAAGCCTGATTGTGCAATGTGATCAGCACTAAAATACTGTCCTTGGCTTTCTGGTTTGGTTTTGTCTTTTATAATAAAACCCAAGCCATTAGCAAAAATCTGTTCATAGAGTTTCATTGGCAAGTCATCTTCACCTGCTATATGCAGTACCAGCTCATCAATGGGAAGTTGTGAAAAGTTTATGCCTGGTTGAGTTGATAATTGTAAACGAATACCCGCTTTACATTTATCTGGCCCATGCCAACCTGCAGCAGATAAAGCAGAGTTACTGGAAAAATATTTAACCCCTAGTAAATCGATAGGCCAAAGTGTTGTTGTTTGTGTCGTGCGAAACTGGCAAGGAGTTGCTTGTTTATCATTACCGGTTTGGCTCCACATTTGAGTGTGGGTATCAATATCAAAGCCTGAAAGTAAAGAGCCTTCTCCTGCAATGGGTGCGAATTGAACAATGGCACAAGAGGGAGTTTGGGCTTGATAATGTGGATAAATAATATTCATTAACTGCTGAGTCAGTTCTGGATGCTTTGCATCTATCTTGAGCTGAACACGAGCAGCCATAAAAGCAAAGCCTTCGAGTAATCGCTCAACATAAGGATCTGCAACTTCGAGCGTTTCAATGCCGAGTCGACCCGCGATTTTTGGGTATTGTTGACTGAACTCGTTGGCTGTTTCACGAATATGGCGAAGTTCTTTATTGTAATACTTTAAAAAGTTTTCGTTCACGCTAGTTGCTCACAGCCAAGTTAGTTTGTTTGGATAACATTAACGCTACCGGTTTCTAAATCAATCTCAGTCTTTAGCATTAGCATCAAGGGAATTGGAATCGCCCAGATTTGCCCTTCAATTTTAAATACCATTGCATGATTACTCGACTTTTCATTATCTCGAGTCATGTTTACTTTAAGAGTGTCTTTAAGAATTCTAGGTTCAAAATTAATAATGGCCTGGCGGATTTGACGCTCAGTCGCATGTATATCAATGTTGTGCATTGAGAAGCCTGTAAGGCCTGATATACCGTAATTTACGACTGAACTAACCACTTCTGAATAATGATCTAGTTCAGTATTACCTTCCATGTGATGCGTATTTAATAAATGACTAATGTCACGGATAACACAGTCCCTTAATTTAGAAACATTCATTATGCGTTTATCACGTGACTCATTGAGTTGCTCTGGGTTGTCGTCGACCAGACGATCGAGGAGAGACGGTTGGAGCTTTTCTTGGGTATTGCTATTTAATGTCACTATCATTTCCTAAAGGTAATCATTAAAAAGTACTAGTTTTAATTAATAAACTAATGCAGAACTCTTACCTATTTTTGTGATCGGCTAACAATTTATACGCTAATTAGATCGTTCAATAATATTTCAAATATAGTATCATTAAAAATATTAATCTAAGTAAAATTATTCTAATTAAATGTATTTTTAAATGTATATTTTCCAGGGAAGGAATTCGGATGAGTTTTTTTGATAATCGTGAAATTGAAATTATTGCTAGTAATTCAATTGGCAGTTTTGATAACGATTTACTGCTGCTAGAATTCAATAGTGATGAGTCATTAAATACTTTGTTTCAGCATAGACTAACAACTCTTTGTCAGAACAACGATCTGGACATGAAATCATTATTGGGCACTACGATATCGGTTAAGGTCCAAGGGCATCATCTAATGGGTGCTAAGTACTTTCATGGCCATGTGATGGCGATAAGTCATCGTGGATGGCAAGGTAAGTTTGCGAAGTATGAGATTGAGCTAGCACCGTGGCTTGGGTTTTTAGACAAAACAAAAGACTGTCGAATATTTCAACACCAAACGGTCGTCGATATTTTTACCAGTATTTTTGATGAGAATGGTTTTTCTGATTATAAAATAAATTTAAGCGATGCTTACGCCCCTATTGAATATTGCGTGCAGTATCGCGAAAGTGATATGAATTTCATCAATCGACTCATTGAACAAGAAGGTATCTATTACCACTTTGAACAACTTGAAGATAAACACATATTAGTACTCAGCGACTCTCCCAGTGCTCATGAAGTTATTTTGGGTTGCCAAAGCCTTCCTTTTTATCCACCGGGCTCTGTTGTTAGAGATGAAAATTTTATTGAATCTTGGAGTAATAGTGTCTCTGTTGGTTCAGGTAGCTTTGCTTTAAATGCATTTGATTTTGAAAAACCCAGAGCAGGACTAGAAACCAATATTACTATCGCGCAAGATCACGATCATGCGCATATGGAAGTGTACGATTATCAAAATAGTTATACACAGCGGGAAGATGGTACGCGTTATGCTCAATTGCGTATGGAGCAACTTCATTGTGCAACGCAATCCTTTCAAGGGGTCAGTAACTGCCCTTATATGCATGCGGGTGGTTTGTTTAATATCACCAAGCATCCTGTTGAAAGTAATAACGGAGAATATTTATTAAGTAAGGTTTATTATTACATCTCTACGGGCCAGTATGAAACGGGTGAGCAGCAGAACGTACAAATGGAAGTTCGTTTTTCGTGTATCCCAAGTCAAACTCAATTTCGCCCACCTCTTCATACGCCAGCCCCTATTATTGCAGGCCATCAAACGGCGATCGTAGTCGGGCCAGAGGGTGAGGAGATATGGACCGATGAATATGGCCGAGTAAAACTACATTTTCATTGGGACCGATACAGCGAACGTAACGAAAGCAGTTCCTGTTGGGTGCGCGTATCGCAACTATGGGCCGGTGGTAATTGGGGTTCAATATTCACCCCGCGTATGGGCCAAGAAGTTATCGTCGATTTTATCGAGGGCAACCCTAATAAACCTATGGTTGTGGGTCGTGTGTATAACGCAGACAATATGCCTCCGTATGCGTTACCTGAAAATCAAAACCAAAGTGGTATCAAAACCCGCAGTACCAAGGGGGGTTCAGTAGAAACGTTCAACGAATTGCGTTTTGACGATACCTTAGGGTCTGAAACCTTAACTATTCATGCCGAGAAAGATCAAAACCTCAGTGTCGAAAATGATGAAAGCCATTTTGTCGGTAATGACCGCACTGACGAAGTAATCAATGATGAAACCATTACTATTGGTCATGATCGTACCGAGAAAGTGGGTAACGACGAAATAATTGAAGTCGTTAACGATCGCGCGCAAACCATTGGCAATGATGAAAACCTGACTGTTAATAATAACCGCACACATACCATCGCGACCGATGAAACTTTATCAGTCGGTAAAAACCGTATAACCGATGTGGCGACCGACGATACCACCAATATTGGTGAAAATTACACCATCAGTATTGGCAAAAACGAACAGCGCGACGTAGGTGAAAATCGCACAACGTCTATCGGCAAAGCAGAAACCCTTGATGTGGGCAAAACCATAACGGTGCAAGCGGGTGATGAAATAGTCTTTAAAGCAGGGTCAGCTCAAATCACCCTGAGTAAAAGCGGTGATATATCCATCAAAGGCGCGAACATTACCATTGAAGGTTCGGGTAACGTCATTCTTAAAGGCAGCAAGGTTCAATCGAACTAGCACCTGATACAAGGAATGTAGGGATTAATAATGACTGATATAATTAAGGGAATAAGTGGGGAGAATCGCTTTCTCGTGATGACCGAGCAGGACGCTCGTCAAATCATGAGTAGTGCGCCTAACTTAAATTTTTATCGCTGCCAACAGATGGGGGAGTTTGATGCTGTTTTAGACAGTATAAGCGCTCAGCCTAAAATTGAGCTGTGTCATAAGCTTCAAATAGGCCTTTCGACTTATGATAGTTTTTTGATCGAACAGTTTAAGGCTAATATTCTGCACATGTATTTTACGGGTACATCGCATTACACGGCATCAAGTAATAAATTAGCTGAAACATCAGAAAGTATTTTTTATCTGGTTCCTGCTATTTATGGGCTTGAATATTCTGGAGTTAACTTTTTTAACCTGACTTCTAATCCAGAAGCGTCCAAGCAGTATGTTGAACGCTTTAAATTAGATGAAATGAAACCTCAGCAGCTCATTCAAGAATTTTATAGCAATACCGGTAGCATGTATAAAAAGGGTGCGCCCATGTTCCCATTGCCAAAGCACTATGAAAACCATTTGGTTAAAATGCTGGTTGATGGTGACGCTATTATTATTGAGAAGTCTAAGTCACTGTTTGCACCTTTTGTAGAGATGTTTTCATCTGCTGAAGCCGTGGGAGGGGTCTTGCAGTCAAATAAAATAGATAATAGCTGTCAACCTATTGAAGTATTTATTATTAAATGTGGGCACTACCCTAAAGCGCGTAAGTTCCAACTTGATGTAATTAATACGGCACCCAATTTTAATGGTAATCAGCATGTACTCCAAGTAGTTGCTCAGACAGATAAACCCGAAACAGTAACCATTGAATACGACAAAGCTAATTGTACTAATGGTGATAAAGAGTGCCCAAGTATTGTTGTGGATGGTGGCAGTTACTCTGGCCAAAAAATAACAACCTCACCATTTAAGCTGATAGCTAAACCGTTTCAGAAAACTGAAGACCTTAGTTTTTGGGACTTCATGCAATCTTATTTCCTTCCTGATTTTTGCAATCTGCAACCTGAAAAGTATGTCATTACTACTGGGGGCTGTTCAGATATATCTGGACAAAAAGCAGAGGTGCATTGTTTTCCTACCTTTGAGTGGAGTGGGAAAGTTGAAGCGGGAATGAAGCATAAATACAATGCTGTTGGCTTGCTTGAGGATCGAGAATTTAGTTTCGGAGGCGAAATTAAATATGTTCGTAATGGTAATACCACAAAGTTTGGTGGTAAAAGCACCAGTACGGGCAATAAAGAAGTCAGTTTTCCAAAATTAGAATCCATGCTAACGTCTATCGTTTCGAAATTAGATGATATTAAAAACAGCAACCAAGAAGCCGCTTTAAATTCATTTGGTAAGAGGATTTCGGATGTAAAAACAGACACTGGGTCTGATGATTTAATTATTGTCGAGGTTGAACCACCAAAGATATCGTTAGGCGGTGGTCTAAAATTAGCTGAGAGTTCAGCAACGGGTGACGTTGGAATAGCAGGGAATGTCACTTTAGATTTATCTCCCCTCATCGGCTTAAAAGTTGAAACCGATCTATTAGATTGGTTAATAATGACATTTAGTGGTGGCTTAGGAGCCTTCTTATTAAAAGTTAAAGGTTTAGCTGCAAGGTCTAAGGCTAAAATAGCTGAAATAGAAAATAGTGATGTACTCAGTATTGCAGCCAAGAACGAGATGACAAAAGAGCTAAGTGACAATAAGGGAAAAGCTATCTTCGACGCTGAACTCTACGTGAAATTTATTGCTAAGGGTGAAGTTTCTGCAAAATGTGAATGGAAAAAAGAGGTTGATAATAGCTGGCTCAGTTTAGAGGGAGATAAAACAGCATCAGCCAGTGCCAAAATCACTTTTAAATTAGAAGCCATTGCTCAAGCAAAAGCCGAAGCATTTTGCGTTAAAATTTCTATCGGTGCAGAATTGCATGTTGCAGGAGCTAAATTATCTGCTGAAGGTATTGGTATTGAAACTACCTTGTTTGCGACAACTGCCGAGAATAAACCAGCGCTGGGGGGTAATATTCGCTTCACAGGTATGGCCATTTATTTTACTTCTTGGACCGAAGCTGGGATTAAGACGGCTGAGAGCGTGGATGATGAATTTAAAAATACAACTGGTCGTGGTAAAAAAATGTCCTCAAATATAAATAAAAAGAAATCATATAACCTCAAACAAGTAATATTTGAAGAAGCTATTTGGCCCAATAATAAAACTCCACAACCTTTAAGTAAAGTGAAGCTGTGAACGAATGAATACTATTAAATCTTTAACAATAATTATATTAATTTCGATTTTATTTGGGTGCTCTGGAGAAACTAAATTGACTAACTCTATTTTAAACAAAAAGCCTGTATTTAACCTAATGGTACATTCAGTGGGTACACGATATGAAATATTGCTAAATGGCGTAATGGTTTATGATGATGATAGTGGTGGTGGACAAATTACAACATCATTGCCTATTAACCACTGGATGAGATCAGGAGAAAACTCATTAAGATTAGTGATATATCCTGATGACGAAGGCACTCCTATTAATGAAAAATCAGAAGTGAATGCAGAAATTTATGTGCATAACGATGAGATTGAGCAGCAATACCGAATTGGTGGATTCAATTTTAAAGGGTTAGGGAAAATACCAGAGCCGGACTTGTTAGAATATCGTTTAGAAGCTGAATTATTTAAGCGTGATGATGAAGGCGAAGTGATTGCCCAAGATGTTGAAATAACTGAAGATACTGTTTTTGATGGTGTGATTGAATATAAGCAAATATTCACAATACCGAATAGTTTACCATTGTGGGCTTTCTTTAATAGTGAACATCTACCTAACGAGCCTGATTTATCAGAAGAAGAATTTTGGGAGTTATCGGCTGAACTCCGTGACTACTTAAAAATGATTCAAGATAAAATAATTGCGGGTGAATTTGACGAAGTAATGCCTCTTTTTGAAGAGCGTAATAATGAATTGGATAAGGCTTTTTACTATTCTAGCGGCGTAATGCAGGCTAAATTAAAAGATGCTTTTGAAACGGATATTCCACAATTAGATATGCTGCCTATAACAGGTAAATCTGTTGGTTATATTAACGAGCATAATCAAAAATTGGCTTCTGTTTATCGGGATGGTAAACCTGCAATCTCAGGAAACTATAAAGAGGGGTTTGGTTCTTTAAAATTCCCAATCATGTTTCGCAAGCAAGATGGCAAGTGGATAATAACTCGTTAGTATTAACATGATTAATCAAGCCAGCCATCGAGCTGGTTTATTTATGCGAGTAAATAATAATGATTTTTATTACTTAAGCTGTTTGATCAAGCATTTAGCTATTATACTTTATATATCAATTCTTTACCAAAACGGTGATGCGCCCGCCGCTAAATGGATTTACTCATGAAGATTATCTTCTCCTGCCTACTTTGTATATTTACCCTATTACCCGCTGTTTCATCAGCCGAAATTTATAAGTGTACTGTGGCAGGGAAGTTAGTTTTTACCGATCAGCCTTGCGATGGTGAAAAAGTTGTTCTGGGCGAGATGAACTCAATGCCTGCTGAAGAGCAGCCATTCGAATATGAACCATTAAAGAATGTGTATATTAGCAGTCAGTGGTATTACGGTTATGCTGGTTATAAAAGAGCTCTGCGAGTACAAAAAAAATATAATGCGCCGATCTTTTTATATTTTCAGGCCGACTGGTGTAGTTATTGCCGTAAGCTAGATAAGGGGCTGCTTAATACATCACAAGGCGCTAAAGTTTTACGCCATGTAGTCAAAGTGAAAATATCACCGGAAGATAGCAAGAGTGATGACGACTTTTTTAGAAGCCTAGGTGGAAATGGTTATCCGACGGTATTATTGCAAGCAGATAGTCTTAGCAGCCCACTAGATGTGCCAATTTTTTCGAATAAAAAATTGATGACGGTGAATAAATTATCGCAAATAGTAGAGGCTGCTATCGCGTTATAATGAATGGAACTTACTTGTGATTAAATATTCGATTTGCTTGATATAAACAATATGGCTTGCAGGATAGTTTTCGAGACGGATTAATGACCAGCATCGTTTGGTTTATAAAATTCAAGATGAAAAAAAACCAGCACTAGGCTGGTTTTTAAAAAAAACGAAGACTAAAACTTAGTGAGTTTTAATCCTCATAATTTTCAATCGCCGGGCAAGAGCAAATCAAGTTACGGTCGCCGTACACATCATCAATACGGCCAACAGATGGCCAGAATTTATGAGGCCCTAGATTCCTTGTTGGGAATGCCGCTAATTCGCGAGAATAAGGACGATCCCATTCACCGGTCACTACCGCTGCTGTGTGCGGTGCATTTTTCAACGGGTTGTTTTCCGCGTCTAATTCACCGTTATGTATCGCCATGATTTCACCTTTAATAGAAATCATTGCGTTAGCGAAGCGATCAATTTCTGCTTTGCTTTCAGATTCCGTTGGCTCAATCATGAAGGTGCCCGCAACAGGGAACGACATAGTCGGCGCGTGGAAACCGTAATCCATTAAACGTTTTGCGATATCAACTTCTGTAATACCGGTTTGCTCTTTTATTGGACGAAGATCAATGATGCATTCGTGCGCGACTAAACCGTTTTTACCGGTGTACAAGGTTGGGTAGTGTTCACTCAAACGTTTGGCTAGGTAGTTCGCTTTTAATAGCGCGTGCTGGGTTGCTTTACGCAAACCTTTGCCGCCCATTAAGGTAATGTACATCCAAGAAATCGTTAAGATGCTTGCGCTGCCATAAGGAGCTGAAGCCACCGCGCCTTGGCCTTTACTTGCATTGTCGATCGGGCGAACTGCGTGGTTCGCAACAAACGGTGCTAGGTGAGCACCTACGCCGATTGGACCCATACCAGGACCGCCGCCGCCATGGGGAATGGCGAAGGTTTTGTGCAAGTTCATGTGCGATACGTCAGCGCCTAGATACGCAGGTTGAGTAATACCCACCTGTGCGTTTAGGTTGGCGCCATCCATATACACTTGGCCGCCAAGGCTATGAACAAGTTCGCAAATTTCTTTGATCCCTTCTTCGTAGACGCCGTGGGTGGATGGGTAGGTGATCATTAAGCAAGAAAGGTTGTCGCCAATTTCTTCGGCTTTTGCTTTCAAGTCTGCGAAGTCTACGTTACCCAATTCATCACAGTCAGTCACGACAACTTTCATCGATGCCATTTGGGCAGAGGCAGGGTTAGTACCGTGGGCAGAACGTGGAATCAAACAAACGTTGCGGTGACCTTCGCCACGGCTTTCGTGATATTTTTTAATCGCGATTAGACCCGCGTATTCACCTTGTGCACCTGAGTTAGGCTGCATGCAAATCGCGGAGAAACCGGTGATGTCTTTTAAGTAGTCATCTAATTCATCAATCATTTGCTCGTAACCGATGGTTTGGTCTTTCGGCGCGAATGGGTGAATGGTAGAGAATTCCGGCCAAGACAGAGGAATCATCTGCGTCGTGGCATTCAATTTCATGGTGCAAGACCCGAGCGTGATCATTGAATGATTCATCGCGAGATCTTTTACTTCCAAGCTTTTCATGTAACGCAGCATTTCGTGTTCGCTGTGGTACGAGTTGAAAGTTGGGTGGGTTAGGAATTCAGTGGTACGGACTAACTCAGCAGGAATAGAGTTGGTGCTAGAATCAGAGCCTGCTGCAATAACTTCAGCATCGAGTGCGTAGATGTCTAGGTC
>JBNMOT010000079.1:0-15864 GCA_051275515.1 Oleispira sp.
GGTAACGGCTTCGGTATCAGGCGCAACATTAACGCTCACCCCCGCAACTGATTATTTTGGCAGTGCCGGCATCAC
This sequence comes from Oleispira sp., assembly GCA_051275515.1. Taxonomy (GTDB): domain Bacteria; phylum Pseudomonadota; class Gammaproteobacteria; order Pseudomonadales; family Oceanobacteraceae; genus Oleispira. The sequence goes on from JBNMOT010000079.1 coordinate 76, forward strand.
CGTCAGCGTTTCGGATGGCAACTTGTCTGATACGGAAACCGTGACCTATACCATTTCATCAGCGAATGATTTACCCGTATTCACCAGTTCGGCCTCTGGCTCGAAACATTACGGCAGTAATCTCGATGTCACGCTCACGGCCACTGATGTTGAAACCGCTAATAACAATATTACTTTTACACTGCAAAGCTCCAATTCTAGCCAGGTTACCGCCTCAATTTCTGGCGCAACGCTGACACTGGCGTCTATTAATAACTACGTTGGTAATACCACGCTAATACTCAGAGCAACCGATACCGATGGCGGTACAACGGATCAAAGCTATGTATTAACCATTACTAATACCGCACCCGTTTTAGCGGCCATTGGCGCTCAATCCAGTAATGAAGATACCCCTAAGGTCATTAATTTAGCGGCGACTGACGCTGAAGGTGATTCATTAATTTATTCAGCCACCTCTGATAATGCGTCGGTAACGGCTTCGGTATCAGGCGCAACATTAACGCTCACCCCCGCAACTGATTATTTTGGCAGTGCCGGCATCACCGTCAGCGTTTCGGATGGCAACTTGTCTGATACGGAAACCGTGACCTATACCGTTTCATCAGTGAATGATCTACCAGCATTCACCAGTTCGGCCTCTGGCTCGACGCAGTACGGTAATAATCTCGATGTCACGCTCACGGCCACTGATGTTGAAACCGCTAATAACAATATGACTTTTGCGCTGCAAAGCTTCAATTCTAGCCAGGTCAGCGCCACACTTTCTGGCGCAACGCTGACACTGGAACCGGTTAATAACTACATTGACGATACGACTCTGATACTCAGAGCAACCGATACCGATGGCGGTACAACGGATCAAAGCTATGTATTAACCATTTCAGCTGCAGCTGCAGCACCGGTTTTCTCTAGCAGTGATGACCTAACAACCTTATATGCGAATAGCCTTACACACACTTTAACTGCCAGCGATGCAAATTTAGATGAACTTACTTTTGATTTAATATCTTACAATTCAGCGCAAGTGATTGCGTCATTAACAGGGTCAACATTAACCCTACAAGCCGCTAATAATTTCACGGGTAATACATCCATTGAAGTCAGCGTTGATGATGGCAACACAAGCGTTTCACAAACGATTAGTCTGACCATCTACGATGATTTCACCTTAGTTAGTAGCAATGGCAATTTAAGCCAAGGGGCTAGTTTAGGTATTTCAAACAGCACTTTTGAATTCTCGTTAGGCGGTGGCAATAATAACTATAGTGTTGATGTTGCCTTCAATGGACAAGATTCAACCAGTGAATTACTAACACTTTCTGCAGGAAGCTATTTCTTAGCAATGCCAGAAAGTGGCGCTTTTGCCGGGGACTACACAATAACGATCACTGATAGCAACGGTGAAACCGCAGAATTTACAATTCAGCGCCCATTAAAAGTTACTACAAATATTGATCAATTAATCTCAAACTCAGTAACTCAAGAGATGTACATTGAAGGCGCTCCCGTAGGCAGTATTTTAGATCTGCATATTAATAACGGAGCTGGCTTAGTTAATCTTAAAATTGATAATGTCATTATCACGCAGGTTGAGGCCCCTGATAATGCCAATAGTTTTAACCGGGCAGTAGTGAAACTCGATGTTAATGACTCTTCAACCACCAGCATTATTAACATAAGTGCTGATACCGCTGTATTACCTGCGGGAGATGTCAGCCTAACCACTCTCCCCTTCCATGATTTAGCGTTAACAGTCACGGATCTGTCCGGTATCGGGCTTAGTACAACCATCAAGATTGATGACGATAGATTTCTAGTGTGGGGGCTTAATCAACAACTAATCACGGATAACTCTGGCCATCTGGTATTAGCACTCCCTACAGAGCAAGCAACCTCAATATATCTAGATGCTGAAAACTATCAAGCCCGTACTGTCGAAGTCGGTACCCACCTGAATCAGTTAACACTGGTATTAGAGCTGCTTGAAAATCCAATGACAGTATCAGGTAGCATTACAACGTCTACTTTAAACTTTGTCGGTGAGAACCCAATCGTACAGTTAATTGCCATAGACGGTTCGGTCATGCTGGCGGAACTAAGCGCACTAGATTCGGGCTCTGTTAATTACTCAATCACTATCAATAAACTGACATTTGAAGCGGACAAACTAACAATAACCGTGGGCGACATTATCCAAGAAATACCGTTAATAAATAATCAAATTGATTCAACCATTAATATCCCTATTAACGCACTTCAAATACCTAATATTGAAGAACCGGTTATCGAAACAGGCCCTGCTGGGGGGAGTAGTTACATACTTATATTTTCGCTATTACTACTAATCAACTACAGAAGACGAAAAACATTATAAAAATTTCGGCCATCTTATCGAATTAGGAAAGGTATTTTGGCGATGAAAATTTATACCAAGAGCATTAATCATAAATTAATCGAACTTAATGATTATCAAGATACCTCGATCAATACGCTTTTTTTCATCAGTGACTAATCGCCTTATCGTGATTAAACCATGGTGTCATTGATCCTATTATTTTAAATGACAGCAGTACCCAAAAACGCCTCGGTAACAATGCTTTTATCTAGAAGATATTACAGGTGAATATTCTTTATCTAACATCGTCAAATTAGATGAATCTAACATTGAACTACTCACAGAATAAATATTGAATTAAGGTTTTACTGGCTCATACTATTGGTTAATATTTTCTTTACTCGATAAAACTATTGATAACAAAAAAAGAATTGGAAATAAAAACTACCTACCCATTATTCGAACCTCTGGATATTTATGTTGTTGATGACGATAAAAATATTGAGTATATAAAACTTGCAGACATCGACCTCTATAGCCAGCGCCTTATTGACCATAGAAATCTCATTGCGCCCATCCCCTTTCATGATAATGAAAGAAAATATTTATGTAATAATATCCACATCCAATTCTATGCAACTCCCAATCTTTATTTGGCATCCAGATTGTTTTTTCGAAGCACACAGCACAAAGCAATATGGCCTGAGTCAGTAATATAGAATGATGTTTGTCATGTTTTTTACAACTTTTTCTTGTGGTTTAGCATTCGTGATCCAAACTACCTTTGGTACATTGGTTACCTCGCGCCGTTGCTATATTACAGGCAACTGTCAGTGGGGTAAGTTATCAATACTTATTGCCAGATCATCCCTAGTTTGAAAGTATCGCACCGCCAATATCATATGGTGACTGATAATTTATTACGCTCTGTTTTAGTATTATCAGTGATTGTCTTTTTGTTATTTATTTTACACACCTCTGTCGCTATTTTATTTCGCAGGTACCGACAAGCACGTTTCTTGATTGAGAATGAGAAAAGTATTATCAGTCATGAATTCAGGACCCCTCTCAATGGAATTTTAGGCTCTTAGAACTAACACAGTTAGAAACCACCCAAAAACCATTAATATGGCCAAGGGCAGCGCTAAAGAGATGCTAAACTTGATCGAGCAAGTACTCAGCTATACCGAACTTCAAGCTGGCAACTTCATCATTAAAGTGGCAGCGATTAATCTTCCAGAGTTCCTTGAAAAAATTGATAATAATATGCAACAGGCCTGTTCTGAAAAGGCATAGCGTTCTCAGTCGACAGTAACACTGGCAACCCTAAAGCGATCAATCCTATGTCAGATAATGCCTTAAGGTTTGCTGATCGTGGGCATATTATGTCTCAGTACAGATCAAGTATGTTGATAAGCACTGCTTGTTATTGATAAAAGTTAAAGATTATGGAAGAGGCATTGCTAAGCATAAACGCCATGATATTTTAAACGCTTTCACACAAGGTAACGGCTCTTCATCTCGACAATTCAGTGGTTTAGGTATCAGCTTAATTCTGATACACAAGAGTTTATTAGCGATGACATTAAAGTTATAAAAAAGACGCAAGGGTGCTGATTGTTGAAGACAATCATATTAATCAGGTTGTTCATAAAACAATGTTACAACGATTAAATATTAAAAATGATACCGCAGATCATGGCCGTCAAGCACTGTCTATTTTACGACAAGCCAATGCTAACGCTGAAGGGTTCGATCTTATCCTTATGGATGGTCAAATGCCGGTCATGGATGGCTTTGAAGCAACCCGAAGCATTCGTAATTCTGGAGAGCCTTATGCGGACATCCCTATTATTGCTTGCAAGCGGAAATGAACGATTATTTAAGTAAACCATTTAAACTGGATGATATTAGAAGCAAGCTGCAAGACTGGCTAGCCCACTAACAATTTAATTCCTACGATGAAGGTAATGAGTTCATAACAACGTTTAATCCAAAGGCTGCCTGCTTTTATCGAACTGTGGGCCCCTAAATAGCCCCCCACTAAAGAACCACAAACCAAAGCAGGCAACCAATCCCACTTTACATCCGCTAACAAGGTCATGGTAATAGCACCCGATGCATTCCAACCCAGGCCTACCGCAATCAAGGTATGCGCGACCGCCAAACGATAATCAAGCCCAAACCATAAGACCAACCATAAGGTTACAAATAAACCACTACCCGCGGATAAGGCGCCATTAGCGAATCCTATAATGAATAGCCCAATAGCCCCTATCATAATCCCCGACGTATCGCGGTGTAAGACGCGTCCTTTCAATCCGAGCTGCGGCTTCATCATAGAATAAAGTGCCAAGCCTAATGTTAGCGCACCTAAGATGATTTCAGCCCAACGATCATTAACATCTATAATCATGTAAGCACCTAAAATAACGCCAGGTATTCCTGCGGCAAGCATCAATGCTAACAACCAAATTGAACTGTGCTTTTCTTTAGCGTGCCGCATGGTTGCACCAAGGCCTAATGCAACGGTCGCGATTTTATGAGTCGCTAATGCCAAAGAAAAAGGCAACCCCATAAAGATCAGAATAGGCAATTGAATGAGTCCAGCACCGCCTCCTGCCAAAGCAGAAAACCAATTAGCCATCACAGCGATAACAAATAACAGTAAATGTTGGGTATAATCCATGAATTAGTCTAGCCACTTAATATTTAGGTGCTGAATTTAGGGGCTGCTTTAAACACTTAATTTCAATACTTCAGGTAATACGACATTATGAGTAATACTCAAGCCCCATCAGAAAATACCCAGTATTCACTTTATTATTACGATTCATGCCCGTTTTGCGCGCGCGTATTACGCTCGCTAAAAGGGTTTAACGTTGATGTAGAGCTTCGTGACATTTTAGCCGACCCAAAGCACAGAACGACTCTACAAAATTCCACTGGCCGCATGACAGTGCCTTGTTTACGTATTGAAACAGGCACAGAGAGCCAGTGGATGTTTGAATCGATGGATATTATGCGCTTTTTACAGTCGCAATAAGTTCAGCAAGTTGTCCAGATGCCATTAATGCTTTAATGGTATCAACGGTTGCTTGGGTGCTAGGATCTATCTCTAGATTAACCTTAGCACCCACTTCAATAAGACCAAAAACAGTGACATCACGAGTTTCCGGAATCAACCAAACGCTAAAAGTATCTGGCGTTACTTCTGCAATGGTCAAACTGCAGCCATTTAATGCAACGAAACCTTTGTCGAGAAGATAAGGTTTTAACGCTGCAGGCCTTTCGAACTCCAAGCGCATATTAAGTGCGTCTTGCTCAATCGACAATACACGAACGCAACCAAATATGTGCCCAGAAACAACATGCCCACCAATTTCATCACCAAAACGCGCTGCGCGTTCAATATTCAGCTCATCACCACGCTTTACATCAGCCAAATTGGTTAGCTTAAGCGTTTGAGCAATCACATCGAAACTCACTCTCACACTGCCATCATCATTCTTATCCATGGTACGCACAGTTAAACACACACCGTTTTGAGCAACCGATGCGCCTAACTGCAAACCCTCAGAAAATTGGGCCGGAAAATCATATACTAAACTGGCAAAACCAGCCTGTTTATTGATTTCTTGCAATACTAACTTAGTCTGTACAATTCCGCTGAACATGTTGAACCTATATCAGTCATTCTCAAGGGTGGATATTATGCTCTATACTGATGGTTAATAACATATTATAAGACAAGTTCTCGTATGACAGGTATTGACAGTAAAAAGATTGGACTCATACTTTCTGGCGGTGGTGCTCGAGCCGCCTATCAAGTGGGTGTATTAAAAGCGATTCATAAAATATTACCAAAAGATGCCCATAATCCTTACGACATTATTGCAGGAACGTCTGCCGGTGCCATTAACGGAGTTGCGCTTGCTAGCTATGCCGAAAACCATCGTATTGGCATTCGCCATTTAGAAAGAATCTGGACAAGTTTTAGTCCAGATCTAATATATCGTACCGATTTAAAAGGCGTCATAACGACGCTAGCACGACTTATAAGAAGTGCGCTTATTGGTAGAAAATATAAGCACGATCAAGTATCACTGCTCGATAACGCCCCTTTGCGAAAACTGCTCAGCCGAGTTATTCAGTTTGATAATATTCAAAAAGCTATCGATAACGGTGCGTTACATGCTATGTGTGTCAACGGCTCTGGTTTAGACAGTGGTGAATCTGTGAGCTTCTTTCAAGGACATTACAGTATCGTAAACTGGCAGAGGCACAGACGCATCGGCTATCGGTCTCGTATTGGCATCGATCATTTAATGGCCTCCTCAGCCATTCCCATGATTTTCCCATCCGTTAAAATCAATCAAGAATATTACGCCGATGGCGCAGTAAGGCAGCTCGCACCGATCAGCCCTGCCATTCATTTAGGGGCTGAAAAAATACTCGTTATTGGTGTGAGTGGCGACGCGCACAAACGTAAGGAACACATTGAGGAAAGTAACTATCCAACACCGGCAAAAATAATGGGACATATGCTCAACGCCGCCTTTTTAGACAGTATGGAAACAGACGTCGAGCGGTTACAAAAAATTAATCGTACCGTGAATAGAATTCCTGAGCATGTTAGAAAAAAGCACGGTATGCAATTAAGGCCCATCGAACTGTTAGAAATCAACCCCAGCGAGTCAATTGATGACATCGCAGGACGCCATGTTGATGAATTGCCAAAAATTTTACGATTATTCTTAGGCGGTAGCGGCAATACAAGCCGCAATGGCTCTGGAATACTGAGTTACTTACTTTTCTCTAAAGGATTTTGTAAAAATCTAATTGAGTTAGGGTATAAAGATGGCCTAGCCCGCCAAGAAGAAATTGAGCGCTTTTTCTCTGATCACATGCCCAAACACGCTGAAAAAGAAAAAAGCGCCTAACTCGTTAAGAGCAGCGCTTTTTTCAGATAGTAATATAAAAAATTCAAAAGGTTTACCCTTCTAAATCATCCAAATAACGCTCTGCATCCAAAGCCGCCATACAGCCCGTGCCAGCAGACGTAATCGCTTGACGATAAATATGATCCATTACATCACCGGCTGCATATACACCTTCGATGCTGGTTTGAGTCGCGTTACCTTCTAAGCCACTTTGAACTTTAATGTATCCACCATTCATCTCCAGCTGACCTTCAAATATTTGTGTATTCGGTGAATGACCAATGGCAATAAAAACACCTTCTAGGTCAATATCTTCAGTCTCACCGGATTCGCGATTTTTAATGCGCATACCGGTAACACCCATATTATCTCCCAATACTTCATCAAGCTCGCTGTTCCATTTAATCGTGACATTGCCATTTTCAGCGCGGTCATTGATCTTATCTTGCAAGATCTTTTCTGATCTGAACTTATCACGACGGTGAACAACAATGACCTCTTCTGCGATATTGGCAAGATACAAGGCTTCTTCAACCGCGGTATTGCCGCCACCAATCACAGCCACTTTCTTTTTACGATAAAAGAAACCATCACAGGTTGCACACGCAGAAACACCCTTACCTTTAAACGCTTCTTCACTTTCTAAGCCTAAGTATTTGGCACTTGCCCCCGTACAAATAATTAAACTATCGCAGGTATATTCTCCAGAACTGCCTTTTAAATAGAAAGGGCGCTGCTGGAGATCAACTTCATCAATATGATCAAATAATATTTCAGTATCAAAGCGCTCTGCGTGGGCTTTCATTCGCTCCATCAAGGCAGGCCCTTGCAAACCTTCAACGTCACCTGGCCAGTTATCAACGTCTGTCGTCGTCGTTAACTGTCCACCCATCTGCATACCCGTAATCATTACTGGGTTTAAATTTGCACGCGCCGCATAGACCGCAGCCGTATAACCTGCTGGACCAGAACCTAAGATTAATAATTTGATGTGTCTTGGTTTGCTCATCAGTGATAACTCTCCAAAAATCCTCAATTAACACGAGGAATAACGATACTAGAACTGTTAATTTATATGGGGCGATTATAGGGGAATTAAAGTCCAGAGTGCATAACTAACCATCAATTACAGGATAATTTAACCCATATTCGATAAAAACTAATCTTTTTGCGTGAATCACCCCGTCAAAATATCACTTTCTACCAGACAGCATCCCAATCGTAGCTATACTAATAAATATCCATTTTTACGATAGACAGTCGTTAGTCATAAACTGTTTCATAAATATAATATCCATATTTTTCATACACTTAAGGATATTATATAGCATATTTAATATTGACAGAACCTGATTATTGTCTAACCGATAAAACGCAGGAGCATTAGATAAGTACCCTTTTTTAGGTACGGATATTGAATAATTGAAATATAAGGCACCTTCATCATGCAGAAAAGACTAGAGATTCAGCAGAAGTCCCGCTTAGGTCTTTTGCTCATCAATAAAGAATTTATTACACGCCCTCAGCTAGATCAAGCCTTGCGTTTGCAAAGCGAAACAGGCTTGAGGCTTGGCAAAGTTTTGATTGATCAAGGTTGGATCACAGAGAGACAACTTAACCGTTCTTTGAAGAAACAGTCTCGATACCGCCATTCTGCTGCTTTCGCCGCCTTGTTTCTAGGTCTAATGCAACCCTTTATGGCATCAGCTAATATCGAGCGGGAACCCATTAGCACAGAACAACTTATTGAAAAGACAGATCGTACACCTTCTTCTGGCTTAACGGCGTTAAGCGATTCTGATATGGGTAAAGTAACCGCAAAAGGGCCCCAGCCCAATATCCCAACCGTACAGGATATTTTAGCCAGCACATTAGATACCAGCGATTACGGTAAGAGCATTATAGAGACGTTGGGGAATTTATTACTACCGGCAACCAATCTATTGAATGCTGATATTGAGATGTCCGATGTGACCTATGCAGCAGGACCCAGAACGATATTGAATGGCGATGGTAGCATTGCTGTAGCCTTGCCCTCACATATAGGCCAGTTAGCCTTTAAGAATGTACAAGTAAGCAGTGCTTCAGGACAAAGCCTTGGGGATGTTTATATAAAAAATATTGATTTATCGGATGTCAGCGTGACAATACGATTACACAACTAGACATTTAAAGACTCTGGTTGTGAAACATTAACCAGAGTCTTTAAATGATGATTACAGCAAATTCCTACGGACGATCATCAAGCTCTTCTTCAAGCTCAGCCGGAATCAAATCTTCACGACTGATATTCATCATGACTAGAATATTTGCAGCAACATAAATCGAAGAATAAGTACCCACGATCACACCAATAAACAACCCTAACGCAAAGTTGTGAATAAGTTCGCCACCTAAAAACATCAGTGCTAATAAAACTAATGCCGTTGTTAACGAGGTCATAATGGTTCGGCCAAGCGTCTGATTTAATGAAACATTAATGATATCAAGAGCATCGCCTTTTCGCACGATACGAAAATTTTCACGAATGCGATCCGCTACCACGATAGTATCGTTCAAAGAGTAACCAACAACGGCCAATAATGCCGCAAATACGGTTAAATCGAAGTCCCACTGAAAGAGTGAAAATAAGCCTAAAATAATCACAACATCGTGAAATAAAGCCAATACAGCACCCACAGAGAATTTAAACTGAAAGCGAAAAGCAACGTAAAGCATGACCACAAACAAGGCCATTAATAACGCCAAACCACCTTGGTCACGCAACTCTTCACCCACTTGGCTACCCACAAATTCACTGCGACGAAGTTCAACATCATTAAAAGACTTACCGTCATTTAGGGTACCCGAGCGCAATGCTGCAAGCACCTCTGCACCTAAGGTATCTCGATAAGCTTCTGCCATACGAATCAAGACATCCGTTTCGCTGCCAAAATGCTGTACCGTTGAATCCATAAACCCTGATGCTTCAAGCTTACTTCTAACATCCTCAATATTTGCAGGCTGCTGATAAGAGACCTCAAGCAAGGTCCCTCCTGTGAAATCAAGACCTAGATGCAAACCACGGATCGCTAATGAAGCGATGGATACGATCAACAATATTGCAGAAAACATCATGGCTACATTGCGTAGCCTCATGAAGTCAAAATTTAATTCCTTAGCCATTATTTAGCCTCCTCTGCCATAATTTCTGTTACTGAGCCGTCTCTTTTATTAATGCCACCAATAGAAAGTGTGTGGACTCGACGTCCCCCGTAAGTGAAATTAACTAACGCTCGAGTTAATACGATCGCGGTAAACATAGACGTAATAATACCCAGTGATAACGTCACTGCGAAGCCCTTGACGGGTCCGGTACCCACAGCAAATAAGATAACAGCCACAATTAATGTAGTTATGTTTGCATCAAAAATAGTAATGAATGCTCGATTATAGCCTTCATGAATCGCATGCTGAGGTGAACGACCCGCATTCATTTCTTCTCGAATTCTTGAAAAAATAAGTACGTTGGCATCAACTGCCATACCCACCGTCAATACGATACCTGCAATACCTGGCAAGGTAAGCGTTGCACCAATCAAAGACATTAACGCAATTAATATCACTAGATTAAAAAACAAGGCCACATTGGCGAAGAAACCCAATAAACGATAGAAAACCATCATGAAGAAAAGAACGAGAGCCAGTCCGACCAATACAGACATAACACCTTGTTCAATATTTTCTTTACCCAAGCTTGGACCAACCGTACGCTCTTCAACAAAATACATGGGGGCTGCCAGAGCACCTGCACGTAATAATAATGCAAGCTCTGATGCTTCAGCAGGATCTAAACCCGTAATGCGGAAACTAGAACCGAGTTGGCTTTGAATAGTCGCCAACGAAATAATACCCCGTGTTTCAGTATATTTAGTGGTGGCAACTTCTTTACCATCTTTCATTTGATATCGAGTCGTAGGCTTTTGTTCAATAAACAATACGGCCATGCGACGTTTAATCGATTTGCGGGTCACCTTTGCCATAATATTAGCGCCCGTTGAATCAAGACTAATGTTTACTTGTGGTTGTCCTGTTTCATCAAAAGAAGGCTGAGCATTCGTTACGCGGTCACCCGAGATAATCTCACTCTTTTCAACGCGGGCCGTTCTAAACTCATCCGTTCTAAAGCCATATTCTTCGCTCGAATAACGGCTTGAATCCGGTTCAGCTTCTAGACGAAAAGATAAATTAGCGGCTTTACCCAATACTTTTTTCGCAGTCGCGGTATCTTGCACACCGGGCAATTGAACAACAATACGATTAGAACCTTGACGCTGAACTAATGGCTCGGCAACACCTAGCTCATTCACACGATTACGAATCGTAGTTAGGTTTTGCTTTACTGCATAGTTCTGCAAATCTTTGCGCTTTTGTTCAGTCAGGGCGATGATCACATCAAACGTTTCGTTTGTTTCTGTGTTCGCACGGAAATCTGTCATCGAACGGCGCAGGAACGAGTCACCTGCTTCTTGTAACGCTTCAGATTTAAAACTAACACGTAAGCTATTATCTTCAATTGTTACACGACGATAGCGGAGGTCCTCTTCACGAAGTTGACGCTTAACTTCGGCCTGATAATTTTTCATCTGGCCTTTCATATAACCTTCCATGTCCACTTCCATCAGGAAATGCACACCGCCACTCAAATCCAAGCCCAACGTCATTGGACCCGCACCTAAATTCAATAACCATTCGGGTGTCGTTGGCGCCCGGTTTAAAGCAACCACGAATTCGTCACCCAATATACGCTGTAATTTATCTTTTGCGGGTAGCTGTTGTTCGCTATCCGTTAAACGAAATAGAACGGTACTTCCAGTGACTTCCTCACCGAAGAAATCAATATCGTTCTCTTTTAAGTTAACTCGAATTTTTTCTAACGAGTACTCACTTAACTCTGCACCCGCTTGATTCGGAGTAATCTGAATCGCTGGGTCAGGTGGGTATAAATTCGGCACTGAGTAAATAGTGGCTAATGCTAGCACTAATACAATTAGCAAATTTTTCCATATGGGGTATTTATTGAGCATCAATCCTGCCCTATTGTTAATTTCGCGTTAATGTATTGTTAATGATAAGTTATTTATATGTGTGATGTTCTAAGCGGCTATTATTTTTGCACCCGTAACACACAAGAAAGGCAGCCTAAGCTGCCCTTCTATTGTTACTGCGACTTAAGCTTTAATGCCTTTAATTGTGCCTTTTGGTAAGGCTGCAGTAATGGCTGACTTCTGCACTGGCAATTGAACATTGTCAGCTACTTCAATCATTAAGAAGTCATCGTTAACTTTAATGATTTTACCAACAAGACCGCCAGCGGTGGCTACTTCGTCGCCCTTAGACAAGTCAGAAAGCAACGCTTTGTGTTCTTTTTGACGCTTGCTTTGTGGACGCCAAAGCAAGAAATAAAAGATTAATAAAAAGCCACCCAAGAAAATTAGCTGGCCAGTAATACCCATTGCTTCTGGAGCAGCACCTTCAGCAAATGCTGAAACAGGGGCTAATAATGCGGCCGCAGCCATCAAAGTTTTTAAATTCATGTTCATTTCCATTAGATCAGTTGCAGTAATATATCAAATTTTCATGTCAAGTGTTGTCAATCCAAGCAACAACGCCCTCAACAAGATGAATTAACTTCTATTTATGGTTCAAGTGATGGAACTTCAAGGTCTCTCGCGGCATAAAAATCTGCGACGAACTGATCAAAAGTACCTTCCTCTAAAGCTTTACGCATAGCAGCCATTAAAATCTGGTAATAACGTAAGTTGTGAATCGTATTCAAGGTTGAGCCTAAAATCTCTTTGCACTTATCTAAATGATGTAGATAAGCACGAGAAAAGTTCAAACAGGTATAACAATCACACTGGTCATCTAACGGACGAATATCCGTTTTGTGAGTTGCGTTACGCAACTTCAGTACGCCCGTATGAGTAAAAATATGAGCATTTCGGGCATTACGCGTTGGCATCACACAGTCAAACATATCGACGCCACGACGAACACCTTCAACCAAGTCTTCTGGTTTACCAACGCCCATCAAATATCTTGGCTTATCCACCGGCATTTGATGAGTCAGATGTGAAAGAATGCGCATCATGTCTTCTTTCGGCTCACCGACACTCAAACCACCAATGGCATAACCATCAAAGTTAATGTCGGTTAATTTAGCCAAAGACTCATCACGCAATTCTTCGTACATGCCGCCTTGAATAATACCGAACAACGCAGAAGGGCTATCACCATGAGCATCTTTTGAACGCTGAGCCCAACGCAACGATAAGCGCATGGAATCAGCCGCTTCTTTTGGCGTTGCGGGATGAGGGGTGCACTCATCAAAAATCATCACCACATCAGAACCCAAGTCACGCTGAACGGCCATCGAGCTTTCCGGCGACATGAAAACTTTTTCACCATTGACCGGCGAACGAAAAGCAACGCCCTCTTCGGTAATCTTGCGCATCTTTCCCAAGCTGAACACTTGAAAGCCGCCAGAGTCGGTAAGAATCGGCTTATCCCACTGAGTAAAATCGTGCAAATCACCGTGCAGTTTAATAATGTCAGTGCCTGGACGCAGCATCAGGTGAAACGTATTACCTAAAATGATATCGGCACCGATATCATTAATTTGCTGCGGAGTCATTCCCTTAACCGTGCCATAAGTGCCCACCGGCATAAACGCCGGTGTTTCTACCTTGCCACGGGGAAAGCTCAAGGTGCCACGACGAGCTTCGCCGGCCGTGCCTTTGAGTTCAAAATCCATAAAACATTTTCTAGTCATTATTTGCCTTACTTAAATGTGCCCTGCTTGTTATTACTCATGACAAGTAACAACATTTTATAGTTTCTTAAATTTTATAGTTTCTTAATAGGACGCGGTATAAACATACTGTCGCCATAACTGTAAAAACGGTATTTTTCTTTAATCGCAACATCATAAGCGTTTAAAGTATGTTCTTTACCAGCAAACGCCGATACCAGCATAATCAACGTAGACTCCGGTAGGTGAAAATTGGTGATCAACGCATCCACCGATTTAAACTCATAACCGGGGTAAATAAAGATTTGCGTATCATCATTAAACGGTTGAATTTGCCCACTCTGACTCGCACTTTCTAAACTGCGAACAGACGTTGTTCCTACGGCAATAACGCGGTGGCCTCGTGCCCTAGCTGCGTTTACTTGATCACATAAAGCTTGGTCGACATCCACATACTCAGAGTGCATGGTATGGTCATTGACATCATCGACTTGCACCGGCTGAAACGTTCCCGCACCAACGTGCAAGGTGACATAACCAAATTCGATGCCTTTTGCTTTTAAACGATCTAATAAAGGATCATCAAAATGCAATCCTGCTGTGGGCGCCGCGACTGCCCCGTCGTGCTGAGCATAAACCGTTTGGTAGCGTTCTTTATCCTCTTCGACATCAGCACGGTCCATGTAATGGGGTAAAGGCATATGGCCTTCGGCTTCTAAAATTTCAAATACCGGACGCGGATCTAAGAACTTGAGTTCGAACAATGCGCCTTTGCGGCCTATAACCTCAACATCAACCCCACCCAAAATAATACGCTGACCGGCTTTGGGTGAACGGGATGATTTCACATGAGCAATCACATGGTGGTCATCAAGCACTCGTTCAACCAAGGCTTCTAATTTACCGCCACTCTCTTTTTGGCCATATAAACGCGCCGGAATCACCTTGGTATTATTAAAGACCAATAAATCACCGGGATTTAATAAGCTTTCGAGATCACGAAAACCGTTATGTTCTATAGCCCCTGTTTCGCCGTCGACACACAATAAGCGTGAAGCACTGCGTTCCTCCATCGGGAAGCGGGCAATTAAGTCATCGGGCAAGTCAAAACTAAAATCACTGGTTTTCATGAAAATTCACTGCAATAAGCTACTGATTTTTATCAAGTCAGTAGGCGGTCAATCGATAATGAAGCGGCATTTTACCTGAGCGAGGCATACAAGTTAAGTGTCGATTAAGCACGCAAGGTGATTGGCCACTAGAATTGACCATCAATGACAAAAAGTCTGGCAAGATAATGAAAATAAACGCTTTTTTATAAAAGCATTTGACAGGTTTTTAAAAAACAGTATTATATGCGGCCTCTGAACGAGATTCAGTGCCAGTGTGGTGAAATTGGTAGACACGCCGGATTCAAAATCCGGTTCCTGCAAGGGAGTGGCGGTTCAAGTCCGCCCACTGGTACCATTATTTTAAAAGCTGATATTTAACGATATCGGCTTTTTTTATGCCTTGCGAATACTGGTCTGCATGCAGAGCTCCGCACTCACTTCCCCTTCTCAATATCAATCACCATTTATTCGTAAAACTAACACCGTTGAAATTTCGATCTAAACTCTTACATAATGAATAGCCTTAAGTAATGTTTACTTCAAAGAGTTATTGCTAGATTAGTAAGTAGGGGGCTATGTTGGAATAAGGGTAGAGAGTAATGC